>CADAPW010000020.1 GCA_902789915.1 uncultured Bacteroidia bacterium
CTGAAGGAAGGCGTGAGCAAAGACGAAGCTAATGCACTGAAGGCTCAACTCGAAGAGGCCGGTGCAGAAGTGGAAGTGAAATAAGGATTCAATTCCCGTAAATACGGCATTCAACCTCAGTCCCGAAAGGGGCTGAGGTTTGTGCCGATTTTTCGCTTTATGCGAATTTTCCTCTTTTCGTTAGTTCGTCTTTCCCATTACATCACCTAAAAACAATATTACCTTGGCAACAAAATCAACTGAAAGAATTAGCTTCGCGTCCATCAAGAAGTCTTTCGAATATCCTGATTTCCTGGATATTCAACTTCAGTCTTTCCAGGATTTCTTCCAATTGGAGACCAATCCTGACAACAGGAAAAACGAAGGCCTCTACAAAGTCTTCGCCGAGAATTTCCCCATCACCGACGCACGAGGCAATTTCACACTCGAATTTCTGGATTACTACATCGACGCCCCTCGCTATAGCATTGAGGAGTGCATCGAACGTGGACTAACCTATAGCGTTCCTCTCAAGGCAAAACTGAAACTTTCTTGCAACGACGAGGAACATGAAGACTTTGAGACCGTCGTCCAAGACGTGTATCTCGGCATGATCCCGTATATGACGCCTCGCGGCACTTTCGTCATCAACGGCGCCGAACGCGTTGTGGTCTCACAATTGCACCGTTCACCCGGTGTGTTCTTCGGTCAGAGCCAGCACGCCAACGGCACCATGTTGTATTCGGCCCGTATCATCCCGTTCAAGGGTTCTTGGATGGAGTTCTCGACCGACATCAACAACGTCATGTATGCCTACATCGACCGTAAGAAGAAATTACCTATCACCACCCTGTTGCGTGCCATCGGCTACGAAACCGACAAGGACATCCTCGATGTCTTCAACCTCGCCGAGGAAGTGAAGGTGTCGAAGGCAGGCCTGAAGCGCGTGCTTGGCCGCAAGTTGGCCGCCCGTGTGCTTCACACCTACTATGAGGATTTCGTCAACGAGGATACCGGCGAGTGCGTCTCCATCGAGCGTAACGAGGTCATCATCGACCGTGACGTGGTCCTCGAGGATGAACACATCCAAAAGATCGTCGACAGCGGCGTGAAGACCATCCTGCTGCACAGCGAGATGGAACGCGACGAGAACGATAGGATCTCCGACTATTCTGTCATCTTCAAGACCTTGGAGAAAGACCCCAGCAACTCGGAAAAAGAGGCTGTGGAATATATCTACCGCCAGCTGCGTAATGCCGAGCCGCCCGATGAGGAAACGGCCCGTGGCATCATCGAGAAGCTGTTCTTCTCCGACAAGAGATATGATTTGGGTTTGGTCGGTCGTTACCGCATCAACCGCAAGCTTAACCTCGACATTCCCGATGACGTCAAAGTCCTGACCAAGGAAGACATCATCGCCATCATCAAATATTTGGTCGAACTGCTGAGCAGCAAGGCCGAAATCGACGATATCGACCACTTGAGCAACCGTCGTATCCGCACCGTGGGCGAGCAGCTGCAAGCCCAGTTCGGCGTTGGCTTGGCCCGTATGTCACGCACCATCCGCGAACGCATGAATGTGCGCGACAATGAGGTGTTCACGCCTATCGACCTGATCAATGCCAAGACCCTGTCGTCGGTCATTAACTCGTTCTTCGGCACCAACCAGCTGTCACAGTTCATGGACCAGACCAACCCGCTGTCGGAAATCACGCATAAGCGTCGTATCTCCGCTCTGGGTCCTGGCGGTCTGTCGCGTGACCGTGCCGGTTTCGAAGTCCGTGACGTTCACTACACGCACTACGGCCGTCTGTGTACGATTGAGACCCCTGAAGGTCCTAACATCGGTCTGATTTCGTCGCTCTGCGTGTTCGCAAAGATCAACAACCTTGGTTTCATCGAGACGCCTTACCGCGAAGTGGTCGACGGCGTGGTCGACTTCAAGAAGGATCCGGTCTACCTGACCGCCGAGCTTGAAGAAGACAAGATTATCGCCCAAGCCACCACGCCAGTGGATGACGAAGGCAGATTTACCGACAAGGAAATCAAGGCCCGTTATATCGCCGACTATCCTATCGTCACGCCCGATCAAATCAACTTGATGGACGTGGGTCCCAACCAAATCGCCTCCATCGCCGCTTCGTTGATTCCGTTCCTGGAGCACGACGACGCCAACCGCGCCCTGATGGGTTCGAACATGATGCGTCAGGCTGTACCTTTGATGAATCCCGAAAGTCCCATCGTGGGCACTGGTATCGAACGCTCTGTTGCCAAGGATTCACGCGTTCTTATCACTGCCGAGGGCGAGGGTGAAGTCATCTTCGTTGACTCGAAGAAGATTGTCATCAGGTACGACCGTACCGACGAACAGCGTCTGGTGAGTTTTGACGACGACGTGAAGACCTATTATCTCACGAAGTACGCCCGTACCAACCAGAACACCAGCATCAACATCAAGCCTATCGTGCGTCGCGGCGACCGCGTGACCTTTGGCCAGATTATGACGGAAGGCTACGCCACGCAAAACGGCGACCTGGCCCTCGGCCGTAACCTGAAAGTGGCCTTCATGCCTTGGAAGGGTTACAACTACGAGGACGCCATCGTGATTTCGGAGCGCATCGTGAAGGAAGACCTGTTCACCTCCATCCACATCGAGGAGTTCACATGAGCACGGTATCATCCGTGTGGGTGCCGAGGTCAAGGAAGGCGACATCCTCGTTGGTAAGATTACGCCTAAGGGCGAGTCTGACCCGACACCTGAGGAGAAGCTGCTCCGCGCCATCTTCGGCGACAAGGCCGGCGACGTGAAGAACGCCTCATTGAAGGCTGGTCCTTCGATGAAGGGTGTGGTCATCGGCAAGCGTTTGTTCTCGCGCCTGCAAAAGGACCGCAAGGCCGCCGCCTGCAAGAAGGAACTCGCCGCTTTGAAGGATATCCTGGTCGAAAAGCTCATGACGCTTCTGAACGGTCACACGTCCACCGGCGTGCAGAACAACTTCAAGGAGACCCTCATCGCCAAGAAGGTGAAGTTCACGGCCAAGGCCCTGTATGACATCGACTATCTCTCCGTCAACCCCAACAAGTGGACGTCGGACGAGAAGATCAACAAGATGATCGGTGCCATCATCGACAACTACACCGTGAAGTTCAAGGAGATCGAAGGTAAGTACAACCGTGAGAAATACGTGGCCAGCGTCGGCGACGAGTTGCCGAATGGCATCGTCCAGATGGCTAAGGTCTATGTGGCCAAGAAGCGTAAGCTGATGATTGGTGACAAGATGGCCGGTCGTCACGGTAACAAGGGTATCGTCTCGAAGATCGTCCGCGCTGAGGACATGCCGTTCTTGGCCGACGGTACTCCGGTCGACATCGTGCTGAACCCCTTGGGCGTGCCTTCCCGTATGAACCTCGGTCAGATTTACGAGACCGTGCTCGGCTGGGCCGGACACGAACTCGGACTGAAGTTCGCCACGCCTATCTTCGATGGTGCTACCTTGGAAGAAATCAACCAATACATGCGCAAGGCAGGTCTGCCCGACAACGGCCGTATGCAACTCTATGACGGTGAAACTGGCGAACCTTTCGACCAGCCCGCCACCGTGGGTTACATCTACATGCTGAAGCTGCACCACATGGTCGACGACAAGATGCACGCCCGTTCGATTGGTCCTTACTCGCTGATTACGCAGCAGCCTCTGGGTGGTAAAGCCCAATTCGGTGGCCAGCGTTTCGGTGAAATGGAGGTCTGGGCTCTCGAAGCCTTCGGCGCCAGCAACGTGCTGCAAGAAATCCTGACCGTGAAGTCCGACGACGTGAACGGTCGTGCCAAGGCCTACGAGTCCATCGTCAAGGGTGACAACATGCCTGTTCCGGGCATCCCCGAGTCCTTCAACGTGTTGATCCACGAACTCCGTGGATTGGGCCTTGAGGTGACCTTTAAGGATAAAGATGGTAAAGTCTTGAATTGAGTTTATTAATGCTAGGATAAAAACACTGAAATATGGCAACTAACAATATAGTCAATAGCAACTTCGCTAGCATAACGGTGAGTTTGGCTTCGCCGGAATCGATCCTTGCCCGTTCGCACGGTGAGGTGTTGAAACCCGAGACCATCAACTACCGTACTTATAAGCCCGAACGTGACGGCTTGTTCTGCGAGCGCATCTTCGGCCCTGTGAAGGACTGGGAATGCCACTGCGGTAAGTACAAGCGCATCCGTTACAAGAACATCATCTGCGACCATTGCGGCGTTGAGGTGACCGAGAAGAAGGTCCGTCGTGAGCGCATGGGCCACATTTCATTGGTGGTGCCCGTCGCCCATATCTGGTACTTCCGTTCCCTGCCTAATAAAATAGGTGCATTGCTGGGCATTCCTACCAAGAAGCTCGATGCCATCATCTACTACGAGCGCTACATCGTCATCCAAGGTGGTATCCTGGAAGGCCAAGCCATCCCGAACGACAACGAAGGCCGTAAGGTCACGAAGAACGAATTCCTGACGGAAGAGGAATACCTCGACCTGATGGAGATGGTTCCGATCGAGAACCAATATCTCCCTGAAGACGACCCGAACAAGTTCGTCGCCAAGATGGGTGCCGACGCCATCTATGACCTGCTGTCGCGCCTCAACATCGACGAGGAAGCCAACCGTCTGCGTGCCGAAGCCAACGAGGTGAAGGCCCAGCAGAAGAAGCAGGAGCTGCTGAAGCGCCTGCAGGTGTTTGAGGCTTTTCGTGAGGCCAACACCCATATCGAGAACCGTCCCGAGTGGATGATTGTGAAGGTGGTGCCGGTGATTCCTCCGGAGCTGCGTCCTCTCGTCCCGTTGGACGGCGGCCGTTTCGCCACCTCCGACTTGAACGACCTCTATCGTCGTGTCATCATCCGCAACAACCGTCTGAAGCGCTTGATCGAAATCAACGCTCCTGACGTCATCATGCGTAACGAGAAGCGTATGCTTCAGGAAGCCGTCGACTCGTTGTTCGACAACTCGCGCAAGTCGAGTGCGGTGAAGACCGACTCGAACCGCCCGCTGAAGTCGTTGAGCGACAGCCTGAAAGGTAAGCAAGGCCGTTTCCGTCAGAACCTGCTCGGTAAACGTGTCGACTACTCCGGTCGTTCCGTTATCGTGGTCGGTCCCGACCTGAACATGAACGAATGCGGTCTGCCTAAGGACATGGCCGCCGAGCTGTTCAAGCCGTTTGTGATCCGCAAGCTCATCGAGCGCGGCATCGTCAAGACGGTGAAGTCGGCAAAGAAGATTGTCGACCGCAAGGATTCCGTCGTTTGGGACATCCTCGAAAACATCCTCAAGGGTCACCCGATTCTGCTGAACCGTGCTCCTACGCTGCACCGTCTGGGTATCCAGGCCTTCCAGCCGAAGCTCATCGAAGGTAAGGCAATCCGTCTGCACCCCTTGGTATGTACGGCATTCAACGCCGACTTCGACGGTGACCAGATGGCTGTCCACGTACCGCTGGGCAACGCCGCCGTGCTTGAGGCACAGATCCTGATGCTGGCATCGCACAACATCCTGAACCCCTCGAATGGTGCACCTATCACGCTGCCTTCGCAGGACATGGTTTTGGGTCTGTACTATATCACCAAGCCTCGTAAGAGCACGCCCGATCATCCCGTCAAGGGCGAGGGCATGTCGTTCTATTCGCCGGAAGAGGTGATTATCGCCCACAATGAGGGCCGTGCCGACATGCACGCCGTCATTAAGGTGCGCGTCAAAGTGCGTGAAGAGGACAAACTCGTCACGAAGCTGGTCGAGACCACTGTGGGCCGTGTCATCTTCAACCAAGTCGTTCCTGAAGACTATGGCTTCATCAACGAACTGCTGACCAAGAAGTCGTTGCGTAGCATCGTCGGCGACATGGTGCGTATGGAAGGTACCGCCGTCACGACGAAGTTCTTGGACGACATCAAGAATATGGGTTACTACCAAGCCTATAAAGGTGGCTTGTCCTTCAACTTGGGTAACGTCCTCGTTCCCCAGATGAAGAGCGACCTTATTGGTGATGCCAATGCGCAAGCTGCCCAAATCCGTGAATACGAGAAGATGGGCTTCATGGGCCCGAATGAGCGTTACAACCAGATCGTTGACCTGTGGACCGACGTCAACGCCAAGCTCACCCAAGAGGTGATGAAGGTGTTGTCGAGCGACGACCAAGGCTTCAACCCTGTGTACATGATGCTTCACTCTGGCGCTCGTGGTTCCGAGGCTCAGGTGTCGCAGCTGTGCGGCATGAGAGGTCTGATGGCCAAGCCTATGAAGGCTGGCTCGGGCGGCTCCGAAATCATCGAGAACCCGATTCTGTCGAATTTCCAGGAAGGTCTGTCCGTGTTGGAGTACTTCATCTCCACCCACGGTGCCCGTAAGGGTTTGGCCGATACCGCTCTGAAGACCGCTGACGCTGGTTACTTGACCCGTCGTCTGGTCGACGTGGCTCACGATGTCATCATCACCGAGAAGGACTGCGGCACGCTCCGTGGTATGACCATCTCACGTGGTGAGGAAATCAAGGAACCTGGCAAGCACTCCTTGTTGTACGACCGCATCCTCGGTCGTGTGGCTTTGCACGACGTGTTCCACCCGCAAACGGGCGAACTCATCGTTGCCAGCGGTGAGGAAATCAACGAAGTCATTGCAGAGGCCATCGACGAATCTCCTTTGGATAGCGTCGAAATCCGTTCCGTGCTGACCTGCGAGTCGAAGCGTGGCGTATGCGCCAACTGCTACGGCCGCAACCTGTCGTCGGCCAAACTCGTCCAGAAGGGCGAGGCTGTGGGCGTCATCGCTGCACAGTCCATCGGTGAGCCTGGTACCCAGCTGACCCTGCGTACCTTCCACCAAGGTGGTAAGGCATCGAAGGGCTTGGTGGCCAACAGCACCGAAGCCAAGTACGATGGTTACCTTGAAATCGAAGAACTCCGTTCCGTCGAGGTCAACAAGGACGAAGACAACTATCAGATTGTCATTGGCCGTTCCGCAGAACTGAAGCTCCACGACAACAACACCGACGTCGTCTTGATGACAACCAACATCCCTTACGGTGCCAAGTTGTTCTTCAAGGCTGGCGACCAGGTGAAGAAGGGCGACAAGATCTGTGAATGGGACCCCTACAACGCCACTATCATCTCCGAGTATAGCGGTAAGGTGCGCTTCCAAAACGTCATCGAAGGCGTGACCTACCGTAACGAGACCATCGCTGAGACGGGCTTTAACGAGCGCGTCATCATCGAGGGTAGGAGAGGTGCCAAGAACCCGCTCATCGACATCGTTGATGAGAATGGCGAGACCTTGGTTTCCTACGACTTGCCTGTGGATGCCCACGTCATCGTTGAAGAAGGCGAGGCTATCAATGCTGGTGACCAACTGGTGCGTATCCCGCGTAACGTCTCTGGCGGCGGTGATATCACCGGCGGTCTGCCGCGTGTGCAAGAGCTGTTTGAGGCCCGTAACTCCATCGACCCGGCCGTTGTCTCTGAAATCGACGGTATCGTCCATTTGGAGAAGAAGCTGAAGCGCGGCAACCGTGAGGTCGTCGTGACGGCCAAGACGGGCGAGGAGAAGCGTTACCTCATCCCGACCTCGAAGCAAATCCTGGCTCAGGAGAACGACTTCGTGAAGGCGGGTCAGCCGCTGTCGGAAGGTGTCATCACGCCTGCCAGCATCTTGGCCATCATGGGCCCGATGAAGGTGCAGGAATACATCGTCAACGAGGCACAGAGCGTGTACCGTCAGCAAGGTGTGGTCATCAACGACAAGCACTTTGAGGTCATCGTGCGTCAGATGATGCGTAAGGTCGAAATCATCGACCCGGGCGACACCCGCTTCCTGCAAGGCGAGCTGGTCAACAAGCTGACCTTCCAAGAGGAGAACGACGACATCTACGGTAAGTTCTTCGTTGAGGACAATGGTGCTTCCGAAAAGTTGCAGAAGGGCGAAATCGTGTCGGCCATGAAGCTGCGTGAGGAAGAGTCCGCTCTGAAACGTAAGGACTTGGCATTGCCCACCGTGCGTCCTGCACGTCCGGCAACGGCAACGCAGGTGCTGCAAGGTATCACCCGTGCTGCTTTGGCTACCGACAGCTTCATCTCGGCTGCCTCCTTCCAGGAGACCACCAAGGTGTTGACCAACGCTGCCATCGCTGCCAAGAGCGACTTCCTGCTCGGCATGAAGGAGAATGTGATCGTCGGTCACAAGATTCCTGCCGGCACGGGTCTGCGCGAGTACGAAGACTTGATTGTGGGTTCTCGTGAAGAGTACGAGGAGCTGCAAGCCAAGGCAGAAAACAACTAATTTGTAATGTACAGAGCGGGGACGGCCAATTGGTTGTCCCCGCTTTTTTAAATGAAAAAAGAATATGGAAAACAATCAGAAAAACCAATTGAATATCGAAATCAGCGACGAGGTTGCCCAAGGCACTTACTCCAATCTGGCCATCATCACCCACTCGCCTAATGAGTTCATCGTCGACTTCGCCCAGTTGATGCCAGGCACACCCAAAGCCAAGGTGCGCTCGAGAGTGATCATGAACCCCTTGAACGCCAAGCGTCTCTACAAGGCTCTGGCCGACAACATCGCCAAATACGAGCAGCAGTTTGGCACCATCAACGATGGCGGCGGCATCGCCCCGTTCAATATGGGTGTTCCTACGGCGCAGGCTTGATTAGCATCACGTGTCATTATAAATCGACCGCTTATATTATTCCGTTTGGGATTCTATAGGCGGTCGATTTTTGTGAATAAAAACATGTGTTCGCAATTTTCCTGAATTGGAGGATAAATACTGTGCATTTTTGGACTGGAATGAATTCCTTATCCGTTGGGTACATTTTCACGGAACGGAAACATCTCGGAATATGACCATCCCAATATGAAAACCCGACATTGCATATTGGGGTGGGGTAGGGTCAAGCAGCCATGTCATGCCGACGCGGGCTTGTGCGCTGGCGGGCATCTATGGCTGCGGTATGTTGGTGTTGATTTTATTGTCGGCAGGGGTTCACACCATCTGCCTCCGCAATTGCTGTCGCCCTTTCGGGGCTGTGTTCAGCAGCCGTGAATGTGGCAGCCTAAAGCAGTAAATCACACGGGGGGGGGTACTGTAAAACTCCGTGAGACCCATATCTAAACTATTTTATACCCATATCAGAAAAAGTTTAGATATGGGTGTAAACTTTTTTAGAGGTGGGTGGGGTGCAATGTAAGGGTCGAAACCTGCGGATAGGTTGTAGGCAGAATGCCAGTAGGTATCTATGGCTGCGGCATACAAGAATCCGCCCATCTCAATATGAAAACCCGACATTGCATATCGAGGTGGGGTCAAGCAGCCATGTCATGCCAGCGATGGCCTGTGCGATGGCGGGCATCTATGGCTGCAGTTTATTGTATTTATCTCTTTTTCAACACCATATCCGACAGCAAACGACAACAAACGACTACAGTCGACTACAAACGTTTATTCAACGGATAGGTATTGACAAGGTTTACATCTTTGCAGTGAAAATACAAAACACTGCATCATGGAAGCAAAGCAAACTGACAATAGGGAAATTAAGGACTTTGTCTGCGTTGAAGAACGCATTCTCAAACTAGTGAGGGAAGCCTCTGAAACGGATTGGAAAAATAATCGTTGGGTGATTCTTGGAGAACCTACTCCAAAGGAGGTGAAAAAGTTGAATGCCTTGTTGGGATGTGATGTGACGGGATTCCAACGCATGATTGACATCTCAGCTGTTAAGCATTCACGCAAAAAGCATCCAAACATGACCGAGGCCGACTTCTGCCTTATTCCTATGATTATTGCTGGCGCAGACGAAATCGTACAAGGGAAATATCCCGACACAGTTGTCTATCGTAGGTCATTAGAAAAAGAATACTATTATGTGGAATGCACTCGCATGGGAAAGAAAAGGTTGGCCATGAAGACTTTCTATAAAACAAAAATTGGCGGTTAACAACCTGCTTAGGCCCTAACCGCCAATGTTTTTCGTCTTCCGGTGCTATCTGCTGCCCTTTCAGGTCGTGACGCTGTACGTCCTTAACGTGCCGGAACGACACCGCAAAAATACATCTTTTCCATGAACCCGCAAGAGGATAGGCTTTTTTTCTTTTTCGGGGGTGTAGCAGCAGCCATGTCATCGCTCCGAGTCACCAGCCAGCAGCCATGTCATGCCGATGTGGGTTTGTGCGATGGCGGGCATCTATGGCTGCGGCATACAAGAATCCGCCCATTTCAATATGAAAACCCGACATTGCATATCGGGGTGGGGTAGGGTCGTCCTTTCGGGACTTGGCAATGATAGCCACAAGACAAACGCTTCATTGGGGACGGAACTCCTTGGCGGGGTTTGGGATTGGTGGAATGACTACCAATGACAAGTCAAAAGTCAGAATCCAGAAAGATAACTCGAAGATTTGCAAAAATTTTGCAAATTTGACAGTTTTCTTTCGGGTTTTGGAAAGATGACTGGAAATGAGGGATTGATGGTCAGATACATTGTTGGTAGCCAAAAACTGCATCAGGTCACGTCTGCGGAAGGGTTGCTTCTGAATGGATGCATAATCTAAAATCTGATTTACTATGGTCATAATGCGTATTTCGTAATATGGGTGCAAAAGGTATAACAATTTTGGCAATTATTGGAAATTTTTGCCAAAAAAGTTATATGTTGAAAGAGAGGAAGTGGTAGCGAGGAACACTGCTGCTCTATCCGTTGCACACACTTTCACGGAACAGAAACATCTTGAAATACGCCCATCTTAATATGAAAACCCGACATTTCATATCGGGGTAGGGTTAAGCAGCCATGTCATGCCGGCGTGGGTTTGTGCGATGGCGGGCATCTATGGCTGCGGCATACAGGAATCCGCCCATCTCAATATAAAAACCCGACATTGCATATCGGGGTGAGATAGGGTCGTCTCTTCGGGACTTTGGCTTACAGATTGTCAGTCTAAGCGGGCTGCAGACGGCGCAATGGATGTACTCCCGTGTGGCTAGAGATGTGAAGTAGAGGGATCATATCGGGGCTGGGCACTGACGAGGAGGCTATTCTTTTCCAATTTTTAGCGCTTCTTCTAATGCAATTATTTTTCCTTCTGCAGTTACAACTCCAGAAGACAAAAGACCAACAAATCTTTTGCTATTGATGATGGGGTATAAAGACTCTAAAGAATAATTATTGATTGAAATGTACAACTTTTGCAAACCAAGCGCAAGCAGAGCATTTGCAGAAAAGAAGAATAGTTCGTGTTCGCGTAGAGCGCTGTAAAACAAATCGGCTCGAGGTCCTGACGTAGAGCCTTGTACCGATGATGGGAGCAGGTCACATTCGCGGCCCCCAATCACTAGAAACTTGGCTCGTTTAATACGGTCATCTACCTGTTCCAACTCTGTTTCATAAGCAATCATTTGAGACTCATATCGGCCTTCCGCCATCATGTGATTAAAGTCTACTTTTGTTTCTGCTATAAAAAGATAGTTATCTCTAGTATTCAGTAGGCTCACATCTAGCCTCCCTCCTCGATCTCTTTGATTAATTTTCAGTCCCACTTCTAAAGAAAGCCGTGGCTCTAACGATATGCTTAGGAATTTCATTGCATTTGCTGTCCATACAGCAATATTTTTGGTTTCGTCAATAGCTGTGAAGGACTCAAAGCTTTTATATTTTACAGACAATTGACTGATGGGGACTTTGGGCAATTGAATAAATGTTCCTTTAAAAAGCTTCGATGCTGTTTTCTCTAATTCTGATAGTTCTTCGGCAGTGATATCATAACAGAATTTCTTTGGATGGAATCTATTAGACAAAAGGATCCTGTTGCCCACACAACCAAAAACACAAAACATACAGTTAATACAGCACTCATCTTTAACAGAGAACCTACTAACCGGGTCTTCGCTCTTCTTTAGACAATGGATAATTAATAATGGAATACTATGTGATGACATACCCTTCGGATGCTTTACATCATCTATAAAATTAGTAAGATACGAATACTTGTACATTTGTAGATATGCACAAGGAGCATCTGACTGATTGTCTGCGTATAAACAAAACTTGCCCATTAATAGCTATATTGATTTAGAAAGTTAATAACATCTTGCGGGGCACCCACCTCCAACTCATTCAGATTAAGCCCTTTTGTTGGTTGTAGATACAATTTCCCATTCATATATCTTTTTATGAACGGTATTCCTGCCATGAAGGCAATCTCTATCTCTGTCGATATAGTTTCTTCCAAATCCTCTTCTGAAACCACAAATTTGTCTTCATCTTCTTTCAAAACATCGATAATATCACTTAGAGAAATAGCAGTTTTGTTTTGAAAGGCGAGGTTAAGAAGGAACAGGATGGCGAATCGACGATTTTTAATTTTTGTTTCAAAAAACATCGTTGCTTCACGGACAACGGACTGGCCATTTTCTCTGAGACAAAAATTCATTTTTGTTAGATTGTCGTAATTGAGAGGTCTATCCGTTATCTCTGCATTAGGAAACTCTACAATTTCATACACTTGCTCCATCCGATGCTCGCTATTGATATAATCCCGATATGCGATATGGGGGTATGGGGAATTTGAAGGGGTAAAACGAACTGGCTTGATATATCCACCCTGTGTTAACCAAGCTAATATGCACGACTTTGTTCTAGTGTTTGAGTCTTCCGTGGAACCAGCCGATAGTTCTACCATTGAACCATTATATTCAACATATTCTGTTGGAGACGGATAGCCCACGTTTATTTCACTGACATTAAAGATGTCACCAGGGTTATAATTTGAAAGGCTATACATTACGCCAACAACTGGACCATAATTCAATACCGCCTTCTTAATGATAGCTTGCATGTCAGCCGTTCCGTATTCGGCTTGAGCGAACCTGATTCCAAAAGAGGTTATTCTAACCTTTCTTCCCACTCGTTCAACAAAGCCAAGCGCGTGCATTGCATTTATAGTGTTGCTTACTTCTTTTGACTTTGTCGTGTCGCTGAGAACACCATTTGTGATGGAGCATCCAGCATCATCAAGCGGATTTTCTTTGAATCGACAGTACTTGCCAACAAGATCGTCTTCACTGGGCGAGTGCATGCAAACACTCTATTCTTGCTGCTGCAGTACGATTGATAAGAAATGCCATAATTACAATATTGTCATGAATCCCACATCAAGTTTTAACGAATCTAATGTCTGATGTATGATCTGTTCTTCAATGGTGTCTGAATACAAAAGCATACATTTGACATTCAAATTAGGAAAAGAATCTGCAACACTTTCTTTAAGTCGAAACAGGTCAATAGCATTACTGTCTGTCGCAAACTTTGTTGACTTCTTATATAAGGTAATTGTGTTGGCTTCTTTTGAAACCAAATCTATTCTTCGTGCCCTTAAACCGTACTCCCATTCATAGTTTACCCGTATAAATACAGAACGGTCTTTTGATTCTAAAATGCTGGCGAAATACACTAAGGTATCCAACTCTTTCTTACACGGCATGTGATAAAAGAATTGTTTTTCCTCGCCGTCTGACGAATCAGCTACAATCGAAGCCAGAGTACTATTTATATTTCCTTTGTAAATAGGCATTGTTGGGAAACAATAGGAGTTAGTTTGTTTTTTATGAGTTTTATGTACTCTGAGTTAAGCTCAAAACCTATGGATTTGCGTCCCAGTTCCTGAGCCGCTAAAAGAGTTGTTCCCGTTCCAGCAAATGGGTCTAATATAGTATCACCCCAAAAACTATATAGTTTGATAAGACGTATGGGAAGTTCCTTGGGGAATGGAGCTGGATGACCTTCTGCTTTTGCCTTTGCTGGTTGCATCTCCCAAATAGAATTGATAGCCCATTTTTGCCACTCTTCAGTTGTGAGTTTTGATTTCTCTTTTATTTCTTTAGAAACAGGAGGGCGTTTCCCTTCTTTTGAGAAAACCGTAATCCATTCCTAAGGATATGTTGAGAAGATATTGGGCGGATAAGGGTAGCTGCCAAAAGAACTAAATCTTGCTATCTTTCTCTTGTCCCAGATGTACAAGCCAAATTGATACATACATCCAGTTGAATTCATGAAAGATTCGATATCGCCCAACACCAATCTTGTTTCACGTCGGCCAAATCTTGCTGCCTTTCCAGTGAGAAGGAATGGCATGATGTTGATGCATATTTTCCCATCAGGAACAAGTACACGAATGCATTCTTTCCAAACCTTATTCAGTTCACTAAGATAGTAGTCGTATGAACTGCTGCCTTTACCTATTTGACCGTCAACATCGTAATCTTTTAATGTCCAATAAGGAGGACTGGTTATTATCAGATGAACACTCTCGTCTGGGACAGCGCTCATGTCACTAGAATCATGATTGAACACTGTGGCTTCACCTAAAACTAATTTGCTTATTTTGTCCATATTACAATTTGCTCCTTTCTTTCGGTTTTATTGATGGCATCAAAAACTTTTGAACTTGTACCAGAATATGACCGTTCCACAATGGAATAGCGTTTGAATGGACTTATGGCTTGAAAATATTCGGCGCCATTAATCACCTTTCCATGTATTTTCTTATCGCCTACTACGAATATTACCTGTCCTCCAGGTTTGAGAACTTTGTGAAGCTTGTCCAGGACTTTCTTCATGTCCTCTTTGTAGTTCTCAAAGTTCTGTATAAGACGTGATCTAATCTGAATCCTTTCGTAGCCTAAGATATCGTAAATAATTCTTGCGTAATAGGCTGTATAGTCAAGACAATCGAAATATGGTGGGCTTGAAAATATGAAGTCTACAGAATTAGGTTTGATAATCTTGTCGAGATTTCTACTGTCTTCATAATAAACCGTACTGTCATTTGCTATCGGAAGGAAATGCTTTTTTACCTTCAGCTGAAGCTTTTCATAAAAAGGGATGTATCTCTTAGGCTCAATGTTTTTTCCAACCGTACTCGAGGTCCATTTGTAGTCATTGCACCCTCTTGCCGTTAAAGCAATTGTGCCAAGAAAGCACGCTTTCGCATAATCAGACATCTCATCGTAGAAAACAGACATCCTCATGATTTCATCGAGAGACTTCTCATGGAAAAGACTTGTTGGATAGTCTGCTGCTGTTGGCACCTCAGAAAGAGCATTTGCTTTACTAATTAAGCTATCGACTTCGTCTTTCACTTCTTGGAAAGACAAGGGAATGTGTATCTTCCCATTTGATAAAGTAACAGCGATAGGGTTAGCGTCAACACCAATTGTGTGTAAGCCATATTTCAAGCCTTCATACACAATTGTCCCTGAGCCATAGAAGGGATCAAGAACAATACTGCCTTTAGGCATTTGAGACAAAATCTGCTCTGCATCTAATGCAGCAATTTTCCCACGATATGGATATATCCCATGTATAGAACGTGGATTATTGACTGACTTTAGTTCTTTGATTATAAAATCCATCTACGCATATAGCTTTATAAGCGAATGGACTTCTATTCGAATGACAATGGGTTCGCAAAAAAGGACCTCAGGACACAATAAAAGCGTGAACCGCCCTTATCGATGTCCTAAGGTCCTCGGATGACCCATTTCTAATCATAAGTCCAGCCCACGCTATTGCGTAGGCGTTGGTACCTATTCGAATTAGAAATGTCGTTTGAATTTCCGAGGTTCTAGGACATCATCGAATATAGCACAAACGCTATGTTATTATTTAGTTATTTATCGTTGTTTTATCTCTACTTCGTTATCTATTTGGTTAGTATTTGGGGTTGTATTTGGCTGCAAAGATAGTAAAAATCTTCACTTCATCCAATCGTTATTTCCAGGTTTTAAATCGTAGCGTCTGCGCAGTTGGTTGAGAAAGTCGTTAATAGTTCTTGTGGTAATGGTTTCCATGGTGATATTGACACAAAGTGATTTTATTGGCCTTTATACCCAAAAATCAAAACCGAAACAAAGAAAATCGGCGACAAATCATCGATTTTATCGCCGATAACGGGATTTCAGATGCAAAATCCATTTCGAAAGCCATCGGACTCAAGTCCTCAAGGACCCGCGACTATCTCAAACAACTCGTGGATGAAGGCATCCTTGAGGTGGAGGGGGAGTATAAAAGCAGGAAGTATAGGATTAAGAAGTGAATGGTTGGCATGGGTAGAACGATTCGACAACTTCCGTATGGACTACATCGACTTCTGCAACCTCATCGGCGGGGAACGGTATAGCGACAGGCTGACATCTTCAACGCCACATTGGGCAAATAAAATGGGCTTGCAAAACTTGAATCGGGTTAAGGTGCGACCTCTTTGGGCGAACGGTATTTGGCCAAATGGGTGAATGATTTTTGGCCAAACAGGTGAATGAATTTTAGCCAAACGGGTGAACGCAAAAAGAAAATCCATATCTTTGCAACGCAATTCAAACAAAAAAGCTGACAGGCTGTTAGAGCGTAAGTTGGCAGGCAAAGGAGCTGTGCTAATTGAGGGTGCCAAATGGTGCGGAAAGACCACTACGGCGGAGCAGATTGCCAAGAGTGTGAAGTATATGACGGAAACTGGTATGGTTGACCAGAACATCAAAATGGCATCGCTGAACCCGAAGCTGCTGTTGAAAGGTGAGTCTCCCCGGCTTATCGACGAATGGCAAATTGCCCCTCAGCTGTGGAACAGCATTCGTTTTGAATCAGACCACGGCCCACTGGGTCAGTTTATTCTGACTGGCTCAGCCGTCCCAGCCGACATGAGTAAAGTGGTTCACTCGGGAACAGGACGCATTGGGTGGCTCAGAATGAGGCCAATGAGCTTGTGGGAGTCGCAAGAATCGACTGGCGAGGTGTCGTTGGCTGAATTGTTCGAATCACCCGAACAGATTGGTGCTGGGTGCTGTCAACGACATGTCCATTGAGCAGCTTGCATTCTTGACCTGCCGTGGAGGATGGCCATTGGCAGTGGATATGGAAAACGAGATAGCTTTAGACCAGGCGTTTGACTACGTGGAGGCGGTTGAGAAACGTGATATCTCGAAGGTGGACGGTGTGGATCGCGACCCCGTTAGGGTACACCGCCTGTTGCGCTCACTGGCGCGAAACCAAGGCAGCCAAGCATCGTGCGGCACCATCAGGGCAGACTTGATTGCGAATGAGTCGGACGCTTTGTCGGAAGACACCATCGCATCGTACATCAAGGCATTGAAAGAGATTTTTGTGGTTGAGGACAGCGAGGCATGGAATCCGAATTTGAGGAGCAAGACGGCGATACGGACGAGCGACACGCGGTATTATACCGACCCCTCGATTGCCACGGCTGCATTGGGCATAGGCCCGCGTGATTTGGTGTATGATTTGAACACCTTTGGTTTGATGTTTGAGACGTTGGCCGTGCGAGACCTTCGAGCCTATGCCGAGGCTCTTAACGGCAAGGTGTATCACTTCAGGGACAAGAATGGGCTGGAATGTGACGCTGTTGTGCATTTGAGGGATGGCCGTTACGGCCTGGTTGAGATAAAGCTGGGTGGCGACGACCTCATCAATGAAGGTGCAGCTTCATTGATAAATCTTGCGGGTAAGATTGACACGGAGAAGATGAAAGAGCCGTCGTTCATGATGGTGCTGGTGGGCGTGGGAATGTATGCCTACCGCCGTGAAGACGGAGTGTTTGTTGTGCCTATCGGGTGTTTGAAAGATTAGTTACCTTGTTGTAGAGGTTTCCCAGAGCAAGGACCCGCGACTACCTTAAACAACTCGTGGACGAAGGCATCATTGAAGGGGAGGGGGAATATAAAAACAGGAAGTATAGGATTGAACAAGTCGTGTTTTAAGATAATGCGGCGAAAAATTTTCATTTACGCCGCAAATTTGCGGTGAAAATTGTATTTTTGCACCGCAAATTCTTTTTGGACATGGAAACTTACATTTGGCAACATCCAGAATGGCCGCATTTTATCTGGGATGCCGAACAACTGGCAAAACCTCTGGCGGAGGTTAGGATTAAACAGGGGATATTGATTGGCCGTATCACCACCTTGGGTTTCGAAACCGAGTTGAATACAGCCCTTGATGTGATGACCGATGATTTGATGAAGTCTTCGAAAATTGAAGGCATCCTGCTCGATGGAAAATCGGTGCGTTCGTCGGTGGCGCGACAATTGGGCTTGGAACGTGAAGGCCTGCCACCTGGCGACCGTTATGTGGAAGGCATCGTGAATGTGATGGTGGATGCAGTGAAAAACTGCAACAAACCATTGAGCTCGGAACGTTTGTTCGGATGGCATGCTGCTTTGTTTCCACATGGTGCAAGGTTTAAGGTTGGCGCGTGGCGCGAAGGTCAGGAGACGATGCAGGTGGTGTCGGGAGCTTTGGGGCGCGAGAAAGTGCATTTTGAGGCTCCGCCCTCATCGGAAGTACCAAAACTAATGGAAGATTTCATTAGATGGGCCAACGATGCCGAATCCATAGACCCCATTATCAAGGCTGCCATTGTGCCGCTGTGGTTTGTCACTATCCATCCATTCACCGATGGCAACGGCAGAATTTCACGTACCTTAACTGATATGTTCTTGACTCGCTCCGACGGCATGATACACCGTTTCTATAGCTTGTCGGCTACATTCTGCAACCGCCGTTCAGAGTATTACGACATCTTGGAGAGGACCCAGCATGGCGGCATGAATATAACACCATGGATTGTATGGTTCTTGTCCAGTATGGAAGAAGCATTGCATCATACGGAACAAGTCATTGAAAAGGTCATTTCAAAAGCTGAGTATTGGGAAAACCATAGGGAGATACCAATCAATGAACGACAACGTAAAGTCATCAATAGGCTGTTAGACGGCTTTGAAGGTAAGTTGACTAGTTCCAAATGGGCAAAACTGGTCAAATGCTCTTCTGATACCGCTTTGCGCGACATAGAAGACCTTATGCAGAAAGACTTGATTGTCAGAGAAGGTACAGGCCGTGGTACGTATTATGAACTAAAACGATAGAAAAGCCTTCCCATTTCCAAAGTTGGCAATATTTTGTGAAAAATTCGGGCGAAACCCATTAGGGTTCCGCCCGATTCTGTTTTTAATGTAAGACCCGTTAAAACGTCTCCGGCACCTTGTCAGCCCCTTCGTCAGCCTCGAAATAAGGCCGCTTCTCGAAGCCGAACATGTTGGCGATGATGCTGCTCGGGAACTTGCGGATGCTTTGGTTGTAGACCTTGGCAGCCTCGTTGAAGCGGTTGCGCTCGGTGAGGATGCGGTTCTCACACCCCGTCAGCTGCGCCTGCAGGGTGAGGTAGTTGTCGCTGGCCTTCAGGTCGGGGTAGTTTTCCACCGAGACGATAAGGCGGTTCATGGCGTTGCCCAATTCCTCTTGCGCCGTTACGTAGTTGGCGAACTCCTTCTCATCGAAATTCTCCGTGTTGACGGTGACCTGGGTAGCCTTGGCACGGGCTTCCGTCACGGCGAGGATGGTGCCTTGCTCGTATTCGGCGTAGTTTTTCACTACGGCGACAAGGTTCGGCACGAGGTCGGCACGGCGCTGGTAGACATTCTCCACCTGCCCCCAAGCCTTGGCCATATTTTCCTGCTTTTGCACGAAGCCATTATAAGTGCCAACACCCCAAATGAGGATGACAGCCACAACGATGGCGATGATGATGCCTGTTTTTTTCATGATCAGATGAATTCCAACTTGTCTTGTGTCGTGTTCTTCTCGCAGTAGTGACAGTGCAGCTTGATGTTGCCCTGTGCGTCCTTGATGACGGTGAACTTGGTCGGCACGTCGTGCTCTTTGTTGGTGACGCAGTTCGGGTTGAAGCACTTCACGATGTGCTCGATGCTGTCGGGGATGGTCACGGTTTGCTTGTTGATGACCTCAAAGTCCTTGATTTCGATGATGGAAGCCGTAGGAGCGACAAGGGCGATCTTGTTCACGTCCTCAGGCTCAAAGTATTTGTTGGAGACTTTGATGAAGCCCTTGGTGCCGTATTTCTTGCTTTCCACGTTGGTGCCGAAATACACGGGGGTGCTGACTTTCTCCAAGTCCAAGATCTTGACGACTTGGAACACTTTGTCGGCGGGGATATGGTCGATGACGGTGCCGTTCTCAATGGCGGAAACGACGAGTTCTTTTCTTTTTTCCATGGTTTTGAATTTAAGATTTAAGATTTAAAGATTCAAAGATTTAAGATTCAAAGATCTAAGATTCAAAATTCAAGATTCAAAATTCAAAATTCAAGATTCAAGATTCAAGATTCAAGATTCAAGATTCGTGATTCAACTATTTAGATTCATCTGGAGATTTGTATTTTGTTCCTTTCATCTCTGAACCTTGCAAATAATCGATGAAGCTGCTTATTGATTTAGAGATTTCTTCTGATTGGGTCTTTAATGCTTCAAATTGTTCTTCTGGCAAGAATCCATAGTCAAAAGCACGGTAGAGTTGGCTGCGAGATTCTCCACAAGAGCCTTTGGCAACATAAAGAAATTGTTTAAACTCTCCATTGCCGTTTCTCTCGAAGCCTTCAGCTATGTTGTCCATAATCGAGCCTGATGAAGCTCGGATTTGTGAACACAACCGAAACTCTTTTGAAAATTCACCTTCTTTGGAAGCCCAAAACACCTTTTTGGAGTAATCACGAACTTCCTGCCAAATAGGTAAATCTTCAAACCTCTTGTAGCTTGCCATAATTTTGAATTTTAAATATTGAATTTTGTATTATTTAAGACCTAGTATGGAAGCGATAAGTGCCTGACGGGCGTAAACACCGTTTTGTGCCTGCTGGAAGTAGTAGGCCTTCGGGTTGGCGTCGACGTCGACGTGGATCTCGTTGACGCGCGGCAGCGGATGCAGCACGCGGCAGTTGGGCTTGGAGTTTTCCAACATGGCGTTGCGCAGCACGTAGGAGTTCTTGACCTTCTCGTATTCCTCGGGGTCGGGGAAGCGCTCGCGCTGGATGCGGGTCATGTAGATGATGTCGGAGTGGGGGATGGCATCCTCCAGCTCGGTGTATTGGTGGTATTCAAGGTTGCGGTCCTTGATGTGCTGCTTCACCACGCTCGGCAGCTTCAGCTCGACGGGCGAGACGAGGTTGAACTTCGCGTTGAAGTTGCACATGGCCTCAACGAGGCTGTGGACGGTGCGGCCGTATTTCAGGTCGCCGACGAGGGTGATCTCAAGGTTTTCAAGTGTGCCCTGCGTCTTGCGGATGCTGTAAAGGTCGAGCATGCACTGGGTGGGGTGCTGGTTGGCACCATCGCCCGCGTTGATGACCGGCACCTTCGACACTTCGGAGGCGAAGCGTGCCGAACCTTCGATGGGGTTGCGCATGACGATGAGGTCGGCATAGCTGGCCACCATGGTGATGGTGTCGGCGAGGGATTCGCCTTTCTGGATGCTCGTTCCAGCAGTGCTGCTGAAGCCGATGACGTTGCCGCCCAACAGTTGGATGGCGGTCTCGAAGCTCAGACGTGTACGGGTGGAAGGCTCGAAGAAGAGCGAGGCGATGATGCGCCCGTTCAGCAGGTTCTGGTGCGGGTTTTTCTCGAAGTCCTCGGCGATGTCGAGGACATGGCAGATTTCTTCAGGCGTGTAGTCGCTGATGGAAATCAGGCTGCGGTTTTTCAGTGAAATTGACATAGGCGTATGGTTTTAATTTGTTGTTTCGACAAAAAAAAGACGGCCAATACTTTGGCCGCCAATATGGGGAATAGGAAAATCCAAGATAGTGGAATCGTTTGATTCCCAGCAAACAATCTTGTCCGATGACTGCAATAAGTACCTCATCGGACTGCAAAAGTAATAAAGTTTTTGGTTTAGTGAAATAAAAACTCCAAAAATCTGCTACAATTTTTCTTGAAAAAGGGTGGTAACAAAAATAGTTGTATCTTTGTAAACGAAACAGAGCATTTTTTTGTAGTTCATTTACCATTATGAAATCCATCAAAGACATTTATAAAATCGGTGTAGGCCCGTCAAGTAGCCACACCATGGGTCCGCAAAAAGCCGCCGCCATCTTCAACGATCGCTATCCCCACGCTGCCTCTTTCGAGGTGACACTTTATGGTAGCCTGGCCGCTACGGGCAAAGGTCACATGACCGACTGGGCCATTCTCAATACGTTGCAAGCCCCTGCTGAAATCGTCTGGAAACCTGAAATCATCTTGCCGTTTCATCCCAACGGGATGTGTTTCAAGGCCTTCGACGAGGCCAAGAATCTGCTGGGTGAATGGACTGTGTACAGCATCGGCGGTGGTAACCTTGCCGAGGAAGGCGAACAGAGCGAACAGCATGAAATCTATCCGCTTTCCAAACTGACCGACATCTTGAATTGGTGCGAACAGAAAGGCCGTACTTATTGGGAGTATGTCTACGAGTATGAGGACCGACAAGAAATCGAAGCCTACATGATGGAGGTGTGGCAGGTGATGAAAGCCGCTGTAGAGCGTGGCTTGGAGGCGGAGGGCGTGCTGCCTGGACCGCTTAACTTGAGCCGCAAGGCCGCCATGTACCACATCAAGGCTTCGGGCTACACCCACACTTTACGCAGCCGCGGCATGGTGTATTCCTATGCCTTGGCCGTTTCGGAGGAAAACGCTTCGGGCGGACGTATCGTCACGGCGCCAACCTGTGGCTCCTGCGGCGTGATGCCTGCCGTGTTGTATCATCTCTCCAAGAGTTATGAGTTCTCCGACCTTCGCATCATCCGTGCCTTGGTTACGGCGGCTTTGGTCGGCAATGTCGTGCGCACCAATGCTTCTATCTCTGGTGCCGAGGTGGGCTGCCAAGGCGAGGTGGGAGTGGCCTGTGCTATGGCTGCTGCTGCCGCCAACCAGTTGTTTGGAGGCAGCCCTGCGCAGATTGAATACGCCGCCGAAATGGCTTTGGAACACCATTTGGGTATGACTTGTGACCCTGTATGCGGCCTCGTACAGATCCCTTGCATCGAGCGTAATGCCTACGCCGCCGCCCGAGCCTTGGATTCCAACATCTACTCGGCTTTTTCCGATGGACGTCACCGTGTGTCGTTCGACAAGGTGGTGGACACCATGAAGGAAACAGGCAAAGATTTGCCGTCGCTTTACAAGGAAACCTCCCAAGGTGGCCTTGCCCGTGAATATACGCAGATGGGCGGAGAACCTGCATTTTGACATTGTTTCAAAGAGATAAGGAGCAGAAGGGTGGACTTCGGTGTCTTGTTTTAGGGCGCCCTCATGGTGCGGAAAATTTTCTAGTTTTGCTTTTGGTTTGCCACAAATTACTACCTTTGCGCCAAATGTAAATTTTAAGACTATGTTAGAACAAGTATTAAGAGATTTATTCATAAAGTCGTTCAAAGCTTTATACGGTCAGGAACCGCCTGTGCAGCAGGTGAATTTCCAAAAGACACGCCCCGAGTTTGAGGGCGACATGACCATCGTGGTGTTCCCCTTTGGAAAACTGGCGGGCCGCAATCCCGAACAGTTGGCCAACGAGATGGGTGCCGAGATGATCAAGGAATCCGACATGATCGCTAAGTTCAATGTGGTGAAAGGTTTCCTTAACTTGTTGATTTCCGACAAGTTCTGGATGGATTTCTTCAAGGCGAACCACGAGAACCGTGAGTTCGGCCGCAAACCCGTTTCGGGTAAGAATGTGGTCATCGAGTATTCCTCACCCAACACGAACAAGCCCCTGCATTTGGGTCATATCCGCAACAATCTCCTCGGTTGGAGCGTCTCCGAAATCATGAAAGCCAATGGCAAGAGAGTGGTGCGCGTCAACCTGGTCAACGACCGTGGCATCCACATCTGCAAGAGCATGTTGGCTTGGCTGAAGTGGGGCAACGGCTGCACGCCTGAGTCGACGGGCAAGAAGGGCGACCACCTCATCGGCGACTTCTATGTGCTGTTCGACAAGAAGTTTAAGGAAGAAGTGAAATCCTTGCTGCCGGCCAATTACGACACCTTGGACGAGAAAGCCAAGGAAGAAGCCAAGGCTAAGGCCGAAGCCGAGTCCACGCTGATGCAGGAAGCCCGCGAGATGCTGGTGAAATGGGAGGCCAACGACCCCGAGGTGCGTCACCTGTGGGAGACGATGAACCAATGGGTGTACGACGGCTTCGACGTGACTTACAAACGCATGGGTGTGTCCTTTGAGAAGATTTACTACGAATCACAGACCTATCTGTTGGGTAAGGCGTTGGTGCAGGAAGGCCTCGAAAAAGGCGTCCTCTATCGCCGCGACGACAACTCCGTGTGGTGCGATCTCCGCGATGAGGGTTTGGACGAGAAGCTTCTGCTCCGTCGTGATGGCACCTCGGTCTATATGACCCAAGACCTCGGCACTGCCCAACTGCGTGTCAAGGAATACGACCCAGAGAAGTTGATTTATGTCGTGGGTAATGAACAAATTTACCACTTCGACGTGTTGAAACGCGTGTTGGTGCGTCTCGGCCGCGAGTGGGGCAATGATATCGAACACCTTTCCTACGGTATGGTGGAGCTGCCCAACGGCAAGATGAAGTCGCGCGAGGGCACCGTGGTCGACGCCGACGACCTCATGGACGAGATGGTGGCCACGGCCAAAGCCGTCTCCGACGAACTCGGCAAGGCCAAAGACCTTTCACCCGAGGAAGCCGACAAACTCTATCACACCATCGGCTTGGGTGCCTTGAAGTATTTCATTCTCAAGGTCGACCCGAAGAAGACCATGCTCTTCAACCCCGCCGAGTCCATCGACTTCAATGGTAACACGGGTCCGTTCGTGCAATACACCCACGCCCGTATCTGCTCGGTGTTACGTAAGGCCGAGGAGCAAGGCATCAAGCTTGAAAGCGGGGTAAAGGTCAACGATCTGCAGCCTAAGGAGAAAGAAATCATCGTGATGATGTACGGCTGGCCTATGGTGCTGAACCAAGCCGCCGAAAACCGCAGCCCCGCGATGATTGCCAACTTCATCTTCGACCTCGCCAAGGAATTCAACCAGTTCTACCAAGAGTGCAGCATCCTGAAGGAACCCGATGCCGACCGTCGCATGTTCCGCCTGCAGGTGTGCGACATGGTGGCCGCCTTGCTGCGCAATGCCTCTGAATTGCTGGGTATTGGAATGCCGAATAGGATGTAAAATTGGACACGCTTCGCGTCATTGCGAGGAACGAAGCAATCCAGAGAATAAGCTTAATGCCTAGATTGCTTCGTCGTTCCTCCTCGCAATGACGCAAAGCGACAACAAGAATAAGCAAACAGATGAACGTCTTTTACATACCCAACGCCACTGAAGGCCTGACGACCCTCCCCGAGGACGAGTCGAAGCACTGCGTCAAAGTGCTGCGCATGACCGAGGGCGAGCACTTCTGCGTCACCAATGGTGAGGGCTATCTCTTCGATGCCGAGTTGGTGGAGGCCTTGCCCAAGCGGGCCACCGTCAACCTGACGAACCAACGCAAAGGGTATGACCACTGGGGCTTCGACCTCGAAATCGCCATCGCCCCGACCAAACTCAACGAGCGCACGGAGTGGTTTCTGGAGAAAGCCACGGAAATTGGCATTGATAAAGTGAGATTGTTTACCTCGTACCATTCCGAACGCCGCGCCGCCAACGTGGAGCGTTTCCAAAAGGTGATGGTGGCGGCCATGAAGCAGAGCATTAAGTCGCGGCTGCCGAAGGTGGAGGACTTGGTGCCGTTCGACAAATTGGTGAAACAACCCTTCGAGGGACAGAAGTTCATCGCCTGGATTGACGACGACGTGAAGGACTGCCTCTGCGACTTATATAATAAAGGTGAAAACGCCTTGGTGCTCATCGGTCCCGAGGGCGACTTTAGTCCTGAAGAAGTGGCCTTGGCCAAAGAGAATGGTTTCGTGCCGTGCAGCTTGGGCGAGGCAAGACTGCGTACGGAAACGGCTGCCATTGTGGCTTGCCACACCATCCAACTTATCAACCAAATGAAATGAAGAAACTGTTGATTGCCATATTGTTGTCGTTCTCTTTCGTTGCCTCGGCCCAGCAACTCAACATCGCCTTGCTGAAATACCGTGGGGGAGGTGACTGGTACGGCAACCCGACCTCGTTGCCCAACTTGGTGCGTTTCTGCAACCAAGAGATTGGCACCGACATCAACCCGAATGTGCCCACCGTGGAGCCGTCGAGCCCCGACTTGTTCAACTATCCCTACGTCTACATGACGGGTCACGGCAATGTGGTCTTCGATGCCGCCGAGGCGCAAAACCTCCGCAACTACATGTTAGCGGGTGGTTTCCTGCATATCGACGACAACTACGGCATCCGACAGTACATCGAACCTCAGATGAAAAAGGTCTTCCCAGAACTTGATTTCGTGGAATTGCCTTACACGCATGAGATTTTCCAAAAGCCGTATGCCTTCCCCAACGGCTTGCCGAAGATCCACGAGCACGACAACAAGCCGCCCCAACTCTTCGCTTTGATTTACGAAGGTCGTATCGTATGCATCTTCACTTACGAATGCGACCTCGGCGATGGTTGGGAAGACCAGCGCGTACATCATGACTCGCAAGAGACTCGAGAAAAAGCCCTCAAAATGGGTGCAAATATCTTGCGGTATGTTTTTACTAAATAGAATAATCTAAGGTCCCTGAGCCTGTCGAAGGGCCGACTGATAAATGACGGTGCTTCGACAGGCTCAGCAACCTGTTTCAACTGAACAACTGAATAACTAAACAACTGATAACTATGGAAGAAAGAAAATGCCTCTACTGCGGTGAACCTATCATCGGGCGCATGGACAAAAAGTTCTGCTGCGACTCGTGCCGCAACAGCTATAACTACGAGAAGACTCACAAGCAAGTCAATGTAATCCGAAGAATCAACGGCATCTTGGCGCGTAACCATAACATTCTGCTTGAATTGAATCCCAATGGGAAAGGTTTTGCCAGCAGACAGCAGCTCGCCGAGAAAGGCTTTGACTTCAAGTACTTTACGAGTACCTACACGACCAAGGCCGGGGCTGTGTACCACTATGTCTACGACCAAGGCTATGTACCGAAGGAGAACAATCCCGACCAATTCCTTCTGGTGAAAAACTCTGATTTATAAACAATTAAAACATGAAACAATGAAAAAAAAGATCTTTACCCTTCTGCTTGCTACGCTGTTTTTCGGCGCCTTGCAAGCCAATCCTGTCGATGTCGCAACGGCCAAGTCGTTGGGCGTCAAGTTCATGAAGACCAATACCGCTGTCAAGGCGGAGACAGCCGAACTGACCTATACGGCATACGCCGAAAACGGGCAAGCTGCTTTTTATGTGTTTGCCCTGCAGCCCAAGGGCTTTGTCATCGTGTCGGCCGACGACCGCGCGAAACCCATCTTGGGCTATTCCACGGAGAGCAATTTCACCGCCCAACTGCCTGACGGACTGATGACTTTCTTCGAAAACTATAAAGCTGGCTTCAGCCAGATGTTTGCCAATAACGACGAGCGCACCGCCGAAGCCGTTACTGATTGGACAAGCCTGGCAGAAACCGGCATGTTGAGTTCCAGGAAAGCCAACCGCAGCATTGAACCTTTGCTGGCTTCCATCTGGAACCAGACAGACCTTTACAACAATATGGCGCCTGAAGATCCTAGCTCGGTCTATAGCGGCCACTGCAAGTCAGGTTGTGTCGCCAACACGATGAGCCAAATCATGCGATATTGGGAATGGCCCCGCTCGGGCGAAGGCTCGCATGGCTACGATGCCAACGGCAATTATGGCAATTATGGATGGCAGGAAGCCGACTTTAGCGCGGCTACCTATCGTTATGAGTTGATGCCTGATTACCTTGATTTTGCCAGCCCTCAAGATGAGGTGGATGCCACGGCATTACTGGAGTATCATGCGGGTGTGAGTGTCAACATGGGCTATGGCCCCAATGCCAGTGGTGCCTATTCACAGGATGTTGGCCCTGCCATGGAAAGCTATTTCAGATTTAGTTCCGATTATTGGCATAACTACCAAGAGTATTCATATACTTGGGAAGAGGATATGGTGAATAACCTGGATGCTGGCATGCCGTTGTATTATGCTTCGCAAGGCGATGTTGGCGGTCATGCCTATGTGGTCGACGGATATGACGATTGGTATTTCTACCATGTCAACTGGGGTTGGGGTGGCTTCGACAACGGCTATTACGCTATCGATGGCTTCTATTTGACATTCTACTCTTTCCCATATTGGCATAATGCTGTGTTTAACCTGCATCCAGTAGATGAGTATTACGATGCGCCTATGGCGGTAGCGAATATCGAGGCTGTGGCGCTTGATAAAACCAAGATAAGATTGGCTTTTGAGCCTGTTTATGAGACCCGTGGCGGCAATGCCATGTCGGCGATTGATGCTATTTATATCATGCGTGACGGCGTGCTGATCGATTCCTTGATGAACGTGACGGAACCTCAAGTGAGTTATAATGATGAAGTGGAGAAGAACGGCACTTATTATTATACGGTGTATGCCGTTAATGAAGCCGGGATGAGCAAGGTCGCCCGCGATACTGTCATGGTGGGCAACACTTGTGATGTCCGTTTCGAACTTGCCGATAGTGGCAATAATGGTTGGGATTTGTCGTCCATCGCAGTTCTGGATGAGGATGGCAAGGTTTCTCAACGTGTGGGTTTGTGGGATGGCGGCTCCGCCACAGTCATCGCCCAATTGCCCAGCGACCAGACGGTGACTTTCTTCTGGACCTACGACAACACTTGCTATTCCCACGGCAGCCTTAGTGAAGTTTCATACGAGATCTACGACTGGAATGACAATTTGATTGTGGCTTCTTACGACTATCCGACGGTGGGCGAAATCACCGACTATGAGATGAACTGCGATCCCGATGATGTCGCTGAACTGAAGCAAACGCAAACACTTTATCCCAATCCAGCCACCGACCGTTTCATCGTGGAAGGCCATGTGAAGGAAGTCAAGGTGTTCAATACCCTTGGCCAGTTGATGCATCAGGGCGCTGAAAACGCTGTTGAGGTGAGTGCATGGCCCGAAGGCATGTACTTTGTCCGCATCGTGGATGAAAACGACACGGTTTCGACGGTGAAGTTCTTGAAACGGAATTGATTAATTTTTCAGCAGCACTTCCGCAGCCTTTAAGGCTTCAGGAGTGACCTTGTCATTACTGAGCATCTTGGCGATTTCGCCGATGCGCTCGGCAGAATCCAACAGGCGAATGTGCGACTGGGTGCGTTCGCCTTCGTTGTCTTTGTAGATGAAGTAATGGTGCTCGGCTTGGCTCGCCACCTGGGGCAAATGGGTGATGGAGATGAGCTGCAATGACTGTCCCATCTGCCGCATGATGCCTCCGATTTTGGCTGCCACCTCGCCCGAAACGCCCGTGTCGATTTCGTCGAAGATGAGAGTGGGGATGTAGTTGTAGTCCGAAACGGCACTCTTGATGGAGAGCATCAGGCGCGACAACTCGCCACCCGAAGCCACGCGACGGAGGTCGTCGACGGCAATGCCTTTGTTGGCGGAGAAGAGGAACCTGACCTCGTCGCTGCCTTTGCTGCCAAAACCTTCTTGGCTTTGCACCTCCACCTGAAACACGGCAAAAGGCATGGCCAGCTGCCGCACCAACATACTGACTTTTTCACCGAAAGCCGTGGCGGCCTTGCAGCGCTTGTCGTGAAGGGCCTTGGCTTTTTGCGTGAGCAACTTCACACTTTCATCCAGCTGTTGTTGTGCCTTGGCAATCGCCTCGTCAATGTTCTCGAAGGCATTCACTTTTTCTTTTAGGCTGTCCCTCAGGGCAATCAACGCTTCGAAGTCGGCGGTATGGTGCTTCATCATCAAGCGGCTGAGCAGGTCGTAGCGTTCCTGAAGGCTTTGCAGCTGCCCTTCGTCAAATTGGGTCTCGTCTTCCTTGCGGCGCAGGTCGTAGGCGATGTCCTTGAGTTCGACTTTCAGGTTCTCAATGCGTTCCGCCAGTTCAGCCGTGTCGGGCAACAGATGCTTCAGCCTGTGAAGTGCCGAGGTGAGTTCGTTGCATTGTCCCAGCATGGCGTTTTCGGAGCCGTCCAGCAAGCCGTTGGCCGTGACCAGCAGTGTCTTGATTTCCTCGGCGTTTTCCATCACGCTGAGTGTCTGTTCTATCTCGGCATATTCGCCTTCCTTGAGGTTGGCCTTTTCAAGCTCTTCCAACTGGAATTTCAGATAGTCGTTCTCGGCGGTGTTTTTTGTGGCGACCTCTTTCAGTTCATTTAGCTTCCGTTTGTAGGCGTTGTATTTACTGTATTCCGCTTGGTAATCGGTCAAAACCGCCTCGTTTTGGGCTATCTCGTCCAACAGACTTAGTTGGAAGTCGGCGTCGGTGAGCAAAAGGGAGTCGTGCTGCGAATGGATGTCGACCAGCAGGTCCCCAATCTCTTTCATCGTCTGCAAGGCCACAGGCGTGTCGTTGATGAAAGCGCGGCTTTTCTTTTGTGGGCTTAGCTCGCGGCGGAAGAGGCATTCTGTCTCGAAGTCGAGGTCGTTTTCCTCAAATAAGGGTCTTAGCTTGTCGTCGCCCAATTCAAACTGGGCTTCCACCACGCATTTCTTCTCCTTGTCGTAGAGCACGCCCGTGTCGGCACGTTCGCCCATGGCAAATGCCAAAGCGCCAAGCAAGATGGACTTGCCGGCACCCGTTTCACCTGTGATGACATTGAATCCCCTGTCGAAGCTGACATCCAGCTCGTCAATCAATGCGTAATTGCTGATGTGCAATTGCTTAAGCATAAAAAGAGGGGAGGGTTAATAGCTTGGACCTTGAAGCATGGCGTCGTAGCGTGACGACTGCGAAGGGTCGATAGCCTTCATGATGTTGGCGGCCTGCAGCCTGACTTTTTGTTCACCTTGTGAGAACACTTGGATGATCTCGTCGCGTTTGGTTTCGATGATGAGCTGCAGGAAGTAGCACATCGAGTTGCGCTCATAGACGCTTTGTAGGAGCGAAAGGGAGTTCATGATGGCTTCACGGCCTTGGTCAGGATGCTCTGCCATGACGTCGAGACCTTGACGGTGATATTGATAGAGGAACTGACGCAGCGGCTGGTTAGCCTGGTTATTGATGTCGTTGATGATGACATAACGGTTTTGGCGTCCCGTCGTGCTCCAACCGTTTTCGTTACCCGCTTCCTGGGGAGCGGCATTGGCGATGGTCTCGCAGATGTCAAAGAAAGGATCGCCGCCGTTGGGGGAGAAGGAGTCGAACTGGAGACCGAGGAAGAGATAGGCATAGAACCCCAAGGTGCTGGTGAGGTTCGAGATATAGGTGTTGGGGTTGAAGTCGAGAGACTCGCCGTCAGTGTACTCAAAAAAGACCTTACGGTCGATATAGTTGAACATCGGCGTGTTGTAGTTCGACTTGTAGACGGGTCGGCGCAAGCCCAAGTTGATTTCGGCAGTGAAGTAGTCGCCTTCCCTGCTCTTGATGTCCAAAAGCATCGAGCACTCGATTTTTTCCGCCATCTTGATGTTGATATCGGTGAACTTCGTGTTGTTGATGAATTCATTGACGGCGCTTTGCATGTTTTGGTAGATGGTCTTGTCGCTGCCTTCCACCTTGTTGGAGGAAACGCGGATGTTGCATTGCAGTTCCTGCGCCTTCAAGCCGTTGGCGGCCATCATGAAGCCGAAGAGTATGAGTAAGACGGTGAGTGCTCTTTTCATGGCGTTGTTTCTTTGGTTGGTGTCGCAGTCAAAAAAACACCAAGGCCCGAGGCTTTGGTGCTTGTCTTTGTGGTGGACTTAGAAAGCGTCCTGCTGTTCCTTGGCCGGATTACGGAAGTAAATCTGGTCGTGCAGGAACTCGTGGATGGCGATCAGCGTGGGCTTGGGAAGGCGTTCGTAGAACTTGGCGATTTCGATCTGTTCCTTGTTCTCGAAGACCTCTTCCAGGCTGTCGTTGGTGGCGGCGGCGAACGACTCAATCTTTTCGTTCAGCTCGGCCTTCATCTCCGAGGCAATCTGGTTGGCCCTGATGGAAAGGATGGCAACGGTTTCGTAGATGTTGCCAGTGCCTTTGTAGAACTGGTCTTTCTGACGGGTGACCACCGTCGTTTCGGTCTTGATTTTCTTGAAATCCATGGTTATTGTAGTTTTTCTAATTTCTTTCTTGCTTTGGTGGCAATGCCATCTATATCTTGCATGTATTTGCTTTCGGGATAGAGGTACGCTAACGTGTTGCAATGCTCGATGCATGATTCGTAACGCTCGCGTTGTTTCTCGGTGACGCTGTTCTCAGCATAGTCGTAATAGGTCTTGGCCATGTCGAAGAGGATTTCCTCGCGGTGCTCCGTGTTGGGGTATTTCTTCAGCATGTTCTCAAACGAGGTGATGGCGGCGCTGTAGTTCTCCATGCGGTAGAAGAGACGGCAGATGTTGTAGTCTTTCTGTTCCAGCTTGTTGTTGAGGTCGGCCATAAGGTGGTTGGCGCGTTCCAGACTGTCGCTTTCGGGATAGCGCTCCGTGAAGCTTTTCAGCTGCTTGATGGCGTTGTGGGTGCTGGTTTGGTCCAGTCCCGCTTCGGGTGAGAGCATGTAGCTGCAGTAGGCACTCATGTAGGCCGCCTTTTCAGCGTCTTTCGAGAAAGGATAGGTCTGGATGAAACGGTTGTAGTAATAGCTCGCAATATCGAAGTCTTGCTGCAAATAGTAGCATTGCGCTGTGCGATAGGTGATGGCTTCTCCCTTGGGGGTGTTGCGGAATGAGGCTTGCAGCAGGTCGAAAAGTTGCAGGGCGTGGTTGTAGTCGCCACGGTCGTAATAGTCCATCGCCACCTCATACTTCATCTCGTTGTCGGTGCTTTTCACCATGCGGTTGAAGTCGTTGCAGGAAGTGAAGGCGACGAGGCCCAAAACTGCCAATATTAAAAGTCTCTTTTTCATCGGGCTGCAAAATTACTCATTTTTGCTTAACTAACGATAGGTTCACCTTATTATTTTTCGATGATGATTTTTTCGACTCGGCTGCCTTGCTCGTTGATAAGGCGCAGGAAATAGATGCCTTCGCTCAGGTTTTCGGCGTGGATTTGCGTCTCGTCGCAGAAACTACCCGAGAGGATGCACTGCCCCAGAACGTTGCAAATCTGGTATTCCGTCTCCCCCGATGCCTCGACGTTAATGGTGCCTTGGCTGGGGTTGGGGTACACTTTGACATCATGCACTTCAAGCCCGTCAACAGATTCGATGTCGACGCATTTGACCTGTGCTGCCCATCCTGCGGCGTTTACGGCTTGGTCGGAGGTGAAGCGGAAGGTGAGGGCACCTGAGGCATTGTTGGCCGTTACCGAGCCGGGGTTGTTGCTACCGTCGTAGGCACCGATAAGGGCCGCTGATGTGGAAGTGCCGTCGTAGATGTATAGGTAGTCATAGTCCGCTTCAGTGTCAAAACTGATGAAGTTGACGTTGATCCTATGCTCGGCGTCGGCGGGTAAGAAGGTCATCGTGTAGGTTTTGCGGTTGCTGTAGTTGCCAGTGGGGCCGCCGTTGTCGTAGAACATGGCGTTGCAGGTGGTGATGGTGCCGTTTTGCATGTTGTACGACTCACTCACGTTGATGTAGTCGTCCTTGGTGATGGTCTCGGTCTGGCCATTGCCTTTGGTGACGGTGAGGGTGACATCGTAAGTACCAACTGCATTGTAGGTGATGTTTGTCGGGTTTTGCGCAGTGGAAGTGGCAGGTGTGCCACCTTCGAAGGCCCAAGTCCAGCTGACGAGGTCGACACCCCAAGTGTTGTCGGTGAAGTCGACGCTTTCGCCTGGGGCGACATTGGTCATGTTGGCGTGGAAGTCGGGGATGAGGCCTTCGCCGGCTTCAAGCTGTACGTCGAGGGTGACGGTCTCGCCATCGGCCACGGTGACGGTATGGGTCTGCGGATAGTAGCCGTTTTTGGCAAAGGTCACCTGGTAGGTGCCGCCTTTGATGGGACGGTGGTAATCGCCTGCAGGCAGATGGCTCTCGACAACGGAATAGGTGTCGTCGTGGTTCTCGATAGTGATGGTGGCGTTGAGCGGTTGCCCGTTGGCAGCATCGGTCACAGTGCCGTGAATGCCTGAATGCCGTAAAGGCATTGGTTCATATAGGCGAAGATGCCTTCTTTGTTGTAGTTCCAATAGGTCGGAAGTTGGTTGCCGTTGGGCAGTTTCGAGTTGGAGCATTCGATGGTCACCTCGCGGCATTGGGCGTAGCCGTTCATGTAGTCCTGACGACCGCCGCCAATCATGTACCATAAAGCCCCGTTGATGATGCCGTCCTCGGAGTCGGGGTCATATAAGACCATGTAATCAGTGCTGTGTGCATGGCAAAGGTCGGCATATTCGTGGCAAACCAGCTTCCACCACGCATCGTCGGCGTGGAGGGTGTAGGAGTTGTCCCAAGGATAGTTCATCACCTCTGAACCGCCGTGGTAATTGGCACCCATCACAAAGGGGATTTCAGCGGCAAAATCCATGAACCATTGGGTCTCGGTCTGGTATTCATAACCATCGGGATGGGGACCACTGTGCGGGTCGGGATAATTGCGGTTCATGTCGACGCCGTTGGCGTTTTCGCGCGTGGCGCCGTTTACCGAGTTGTTGCCACCATGGTAGGTGCCGTCGGGGTTGGCGTTGGGACCGATGTAGAGGTCGATATTGTTCATCACGGTTTGCACCTCAGGCTCGTCCGGGTTTTCCAGCAGGTAGTCGATGAGACGCAGCATCATAATCCAGCCCGTGGTCTCGTCACCGTGGATAGTGCTGGTGTAGAGGAACTTGGGCTTGCCATCGGCAACGCCGTTGTTGAGGTGGGCAATCAAAATCTTGCGGCCGCTGGGCAGTGTGCCAAGCGTGATGATTTCGCACTTGTCGGGATGGTCGGTGGCGAACTGGAACATCATGTTCTCGTATGCCGTGTAGGTCGGGTAGCTGTCCCATTCGTATTCGGCGCGATTGCTGCCGTCCCACATCGCATGTTGCTCGAGCATCGAAGGTGGTGTCTGTAGCGTCACCTCATAGCCCATTTGCTGGAACTTGGCAAAGCCGTCGTTGTTGGCGTATGCCGTGACCACATTGCCATCGACGCGGTCGACCGAGATGGTGGTGGCAATGGCTTTGAGGTCGTCACTGCCGTTCAGCGAAAAGGTAAAATAGTATTCGTTGCGTTGCTGCATCAGTTGATCCAGCTCCTGCTGGCTCCTCTGCGCATAGATGTTGCCACAAACCACTGTGGCCAAAAGGATAATAATATAACGTAATACCTTCATTTATTTAGATTTAAAATTTAAGATTCAAAAATTCAAAATTCAAAATTCAAATATTCATTATTGACGCGAAGCAATGACTTTCAACTCTCAACTTACAACTCTCTCTAAACTCTCAACTTTTCAACTCTCAACTTTCAACTTATTCCATTCTTCAATAATGTCCGCTTCCACTTTTTCATTGACGCAGACCAAAGGTAGCCTCAACACATTCTCGCACAATCCCATCTTGCTCATCAGGCACTTGATGCCGGCAGGGTTGCCATCGGCGAATATGAGCTGGTTCATGCGCAGCATGGCGTAATGCAGGCGCAATGCCTCGTCGGTGCGACCTTCCTTCATGGCGCGCATCATGCGGCTGAAAGGCTGGGTATAGGCATTGGCTGCCACCGAAATCACACCTTGTGCGCCAAGGGCCATCAGCGGTTGGGTGATGCCGTCGTCGCCTGAAAGCACGTCGAAGTCGGCGGGCTTGTCGCGCAAAATTTCCATGATTTGTTGCAAGTTACCCGAGGCTTCCTTCACGGCGATGATGTTAGGGTGCTTGGCCAGTTCCACGCAGGTGGCGGCTTGCAGGTTGACACCCACGCGCCCCGGCACGTTATAAACGATGACCGGCACAGGGCTGGCATCGGCGATGGCCTCGAAGTGGGCTTTCATGCCGCGTTGGTTGGGCTTGTTGTAATAAGGAACAACGCTCAAGATGCCTTGGATGCCCGTGAAGTCTTGTGCTTTGATGGCTTCGATGACGGCTTGCGTGTTGTTGCCACCCATGCCGAGCATGACGGGTAAGCGGCCGTTGTTAGTTTTCAATATGGTGCTGATAACCAGTTTCTTTTCGTCAGCGGAAAGGGTTGGTGCTTCCGAGGTGGTGCCAAGGACGACCAAGAAATCCGCACCATGGTCGATGACATGATTGACGATTCTGGTTAAAGACTCAACGTCAACGGATTGGTCTTGCTTGAACGGCGTAATCAGGGCTATGCCCGTGCCTTTAAATATGTTGTTTTTCATTGTTTATCTAACCTAAGGGTCCCTGAGCCTGTCGAAAGGCCCGAAACCAAAGTATACTTTTGTGTTACTATTGCGTCCCCGCCAGCGCCTTCAAGTAATTATGCAGCACATGAATGTTGGAGACAGGGTCGGTGTTTCTGGGGTTCTCGATGACCAGATCGTAGATGGCCACGTTTTTGCTTTGTTGGAAGCTGATTCTGAAATCCGACTTCGGCAGGGTGCACAGGTAGTCGCTGATTTCCGCGCTCTTGCCAGCCATGTTTACGATCATCGCACTGTAAGGCAGTTTTTTGAGATATTCGATTTTATCGGGCTTCAGCACACTCATGAAGCCGAAGTCTTTGGGTGTGATTTCGTTGTAGAGGTCGCTTTGCAGAATGGTGTCCGACATCTGGTTGCAGAGGATGATGAACCCGCAACGTGTGGCACCGAAGAGGGCTTTTACGCTGCTTTCAATGCTTTTGTGAATGCTCTTGTCGTTTTCGTCCAAGATGACCAAAACGGTGTTAATTCGCTGAAAATTGGGCAATTTGGCCATGGTCTTTTCGGCGAGAAACTGCTCAAAAGCATGCTTTAAGGCTCTATTCCGAAGATAGGAAGAAATTTTCATGCCGCAAATGTAGGGAAATTCCACGATATAGGATGTCTTTTTGTTGAAAAATCGCTATTTTTGCAAATGAAATCCATCATTGTTTATGGTGAATGCCAATCAAGGATAAAAATATGATTGTCACGATATTAGGTAGCGGAACTTCGCAAGGCGTGCCTGTCATCGGCTGCACCTGTCCCGTGTGCCGGTCTGCCGACCCGCGCGACAAGCGCCTCCGCACTTCCATTTTGATTCAAACCGACGAGGTGACGGTGGCCGTGGATGCTGGCCCCGACTTCCGGCAGCAGATGTTGCGCGAAAACGTCACCAAATTGGATGCGGTGATTATCTCACACGAACACAAAGACCATATCGGCGGCCTCGACGACCTGCGCCCTTACATTTTCATGCAGAAAAAACCCATGACGCTTTATGTGTCCGATACGGCCTTGCCCGAAATCAAGCGCGAGTATTCCTACGCCTTCGACGAACATCCCTATCCCGGTGCCCCGACCTACGACATCCGCCGCCTCGACGAAACGCCTTTCGACTTCGGCGACTTGCACATCGTTCCGATAAAGCTGAAACACTTCACGCTGACCTGTTATGCCTTCCGCATCGGCAACTTCGCCTACGTCACCGACCTGAGCGAGATTTCCGAAGAGGCGATTGAAAAACTGCAAGGCGTTGAATACCTATACCTAATAATTGAGGCGTTGCAAAAGAAGAAACATTATTCGCATCTCACCTTGGACGAGGCGATAGAAATCTCGAAAAGGGTAGGAGCGAAGAAAACCTGGTTCACGCATTGCAGCCATAGCATGGGCCTTGCCGCCGACGTCAACCGCGAGCTCCCCGAAGGCATGATGCTCGCCTACGACGGACTGAAAATACCAATAAATACATAGAATGCGGAATGCTGAATGCTGAATGCGGAATGAATGCTGAATGCGGAATAGGGCGAAGCCCAACAGCGCATCGCGACATTCAGCATTCATCATTCATAATTCCGCATTAAAAATGAAAGCAACCTATTCCCAAAGATTAATCAAACTCGCCGACCTCAACCACCACCAGACCTTCTTCGCAGGTCGTTGTTCCGAGTACTTTTTAGAGAGTTCCTATTTCGCTGTGGCGCAGTATGTTGACACGAAAGACACCGTCCTTCTCGTCCTCCACGGCATCGACTTCAAGTTCCCGATTTTCGCCGGCGACATCGTCACCTTCGAGAGCAAGGTCGTTTCCGTAGGTCGCAGCACCTTGACGGTCTACACGAAGATGTACCGCAGCCGCGAACCCGAGAAAATCGCCGCCGACGGCTTCGCCACCTTCTCGTATCTGGACGAAAACCACCATTCCCGCCCGCACGGCATCACACTGGAGCCAGAGACCGACGAGGAAAGATTCTTGCAGCAACAGGCACTTGAAGTAATGGAAGACTCGAAGCGCAGGGCCAAGGCGATGAACCAGAGATCTTAAGCAGGCATGTCATCCCAACGTGGGATGTGGGGTGGGCAGGGATCTATGACTGCGGTGTTTATAGCTCCAACTCCTTCGGATAGCAAATGAAATGCTTCACCACGGGCTGCGAGAGCACCGAGATGTTCAGCTGGTCGGAGGCCTCGCTGATGTCTTTCATTGTGCCGTCCTTGTATAAGATGTTGATGGCCGGCTTCTTGGGGTGGTAGGCGTGGTTCGACGAAACACCCTGCAACAGCGCGAAGTCGGCTTCCTCTTTGGTCCAGCCGTAATACACGGCAATCTTGTTCCGTAAATCCTCAATGTAGTTCGGGTCAAACTCGCCCTCGCGCATCTCGATTCTGAACAGATGCCTGTCCGTCAGTCGCCTGCAAAGCTCGGCAAGCACACGGTCCTCGTCGTCACGCCACGCTTTCACGGCCGTCATCGCGTCGAAGTCATCGAGTTGGCAGAATTTGTCCAAGACGAAGTCGGGGTCGCCGTTTTCGAAGGGATTTTGGTGTTTCAGGAAGAACGACAGGGCAGGCGTGGCAAACAGGTCGCGCTCCTGACTGAGCATCTTGGCCCGCTTCAGGATGTTGCGCAGCATATACTCGGCACTCAGCACCGCCTTGTGCATATACACCTGCCAATACATGATGCGGCGCGCCACGATGAAACTCTCCACGGAATAGATGCCCTTGGCCTCGATGGCGAGTTCGTTGCCGACCACTTCCATCATCTCCAACAAGCGCTCCGCGTTCACGCTGCCCTCGGCCACGCCAGTGAAGAAGCTGTCGCGCTTCAAGTAGTCGATGCGGTCGACATCCAACTGGCTGGAAATGAGCTTGGTGAGGAAGCCCTTTTCGTATTCCCCCTTGAACATTTGGATGGCCATATCGAGTCGTCCGCCGTGGATTTTGTTGAGCTTCTGCATCACCATCAGCGAGAGTTCTTCGTGCGAGATGCCTTGCACGATGCTATTCTCCAAGGTGTGCGAAAACGGCCCGTGACCGCTGTCGTGGAGCAGGATGGCCAACGAGGCGGCCTCAAGTTCCTCATCCGTAATCTCATAGCCCTTGCCGCGCAGCAGTTGTATGGCGCGCCGCATGAGGTGCATGGTGCCGAGACTGTGGGCGAAACGGGTGTGGTTGGCGCCCGGATACACCAAATTGGTCATGCTGACCTGCTTGATGCGCCTAAGGCGTTGGAAATAAGGGTGTTCGATGATGTCGAAATGCAACTCGTCAGGGATACTGACGAAGCCATAGATGGGGTCGTTGAAGATTTTCTTTTTGTTTGGAGAAGTGGCCATAGGCTCAAATTTTGCCGCAAAGGTAATGCTTTTTCTGAAAATTTGAGATTCCCCTTTGGGGAATGGAGTGTATCGTTATTAATCGAACTGCGGCGGCGTGTGGCGACTTACGGTTTGTAAGCTCTACTCGCCGCCGCAAAACACACACCACTAGCACTCCATTCCCAAAGGGAATCCCTAAAAAGTTCATCCCTTTATAACAAAATCCTTATTTTTGCGTTACCTCCATATAAACACACAAACTATGGACAAAACCACCATCCTTTGGGCCGACGACGAGATTGATCTCCTGAAGCCCCATATCATGTTTTTGGAGCAGAAAGGCTACGAGGTAGAGACGGCCAACAACGGCTCCGACGCCATCGACCTTGTGCGCCAACGCCATTTTGACATCGTTTTCCTCGATGAGCAGATGCCGGGCATCTCGGGCATCGAAGCCCTCGAAGTCATCAAACGCGAATACCCCAACTTGCCCGTGGTGATGATCACCAAGAGCGAGGAGGAACGTATTATGGAAGACGCCATCGGCTCTAACATAGCGGATTACCTCATCAAGCCCGTCAATCCGAACCAAATCCTGCTTTCGCTGAAACGCAACCTCGAGAATAAGAAACTCCGCGACGAGAAGTCGACGATGGGCTACCAGCAGGAGTTTCGCAAAATCAGCATGGATCTCAACAACAACCTGAACTTCGACGAGTGGGTTGACCTCTATAAGAATTTGGTACGCTGGGAGTTGGAACTGCAAAAATCCACTGACGAGGGTATCAAGGGCATCCTTGCCGACCAAAAACAGGAAGCCAACACGCAGTTCACGCGCTATATCGAACGCAATTATGTGGACTGGATCCAAGGCAAGTCTGAGAAACCCGTCATGTCGCATACTGTGGTGCGCGACAAGGTGATTCCCCGCCTTGACGACAGCGACAAGCCGCTGTTCCTCATCGTCATCGACAACCTGCGCTACGACCAGTGGAAGGCCATTCAGCCGTTGATTGAGAACCATTTCCGCGTGGAGGCCGACGACATCTATTACAGCATTCTGCCCACCACCACGCAATATGCCCGCAATGCGCTCTTTGCCGGACTGATGCCGCTCGAAATCCGCCGCCGCTACCGCCAATGGTGGGTCGACGAGGACGAGGAAGGCACAAAGAACCAATTCGAAGGCGAACTGCTCGGCGAACAACTGAAGCGCTTCGGCAAGAACATCAAGTATTCTTATAATAAGGTGTTGAACCTGCAGGCGGGCAAGAAACTCTTCGAGCAGATGGCCAATCTGATGCCTAACAAGCTGAATGTCATTGTCTATAACTTCGTCGATATGCTCTCTCACGCCCGCACCGAAATGGAAATCATCCGTGAGCTGGCCGACGAC
>CADAPW010000021.1 GCA_902789915.1 uncultured Bacteroidia bacterium
TTGGATGGCTATACGGTCAAGTTAAGCGATATGCAGGCCGTTTTCCCGGAAATCAAAGGGGAAAAGAACTACACGGTGCTCGTCTTTTGGACGAACATGCTGCATAAAGTATCGAAAGGGGAGGTGAAGACCGTGTATAAGAATTTGAGAAGGTTTTGCCATTTGAATGATGTCGAGGTCTATCTCGTGAACGTTGACATCACGATGACGGAATTACTTCACGAAACGGAATGATTTACAGTCTTATTGGAGCGAAAAAACAACTTTCCCGCCCTCTTTTGCCGTTGGTTCGGAAAAATGCGTTATCTTTGCGCCCAAATATATTAATGTAAGAATGGCAGAGAATAACTTTTCAACCGACTATACCGACCTCCGGCTGATCCATAGCTCACGCTATGGCAACAGCCGTGTCTTTACCGCTAGTTTCAATGGTAAGAAAGTCATCGTCAAGGCACTGAAGGAGGAATACGCCAACGACGCCGCTTGCAAGGCATCGCTCAAACAGGAGTACGAAACCACCTCGATGCTTGAAAACAAATATATCCGCAAAGCCCTTGACTATGTGACCATCGAAGGCTATGGCGACTGCATCATCTTCGAATATGTCGAAGGCAAGTCGCTGGCCGAACATGTGCGCGTGGGCACGCTCTCCGAGAAACAGGTGAAGAGCATCCTCGCCGAGGTGTGCGACGGCTTGTACTACATGCACCGCAACGGCGTGGTGCACTGCAACCTCAGCCCCGAAAACATCATGGTGACCGCCAACGATTGCCGCGCCCGCCTCATCGACATCGGCGTGCCGGAGACCAAACAGGACGCCGACCGCGAGCTGCTCATCAAGGAGATGGAGTTTGTTGCCCCCGAAATCATCAAGGGCGAGGAAATCGACCCCCGCGCCGACGTGTATTCCATTGGCAAAATCATGGAGTTCATGGGTGAGCGTAACATTTCCAAGCAGTTCGGCGCCGTGGCCACCCACTGCACGCAGTTCTCGCGCGAACAACGCTTCGACAGCATCAGCGACGTGCGCTCCGCCATCTCCAAGGGCCACAATGTCGTGAAACTCGTCATCATCGCCGTGGTGGCCATCGTCGTCGCCATTTTGGCGTTCGTTTATGTGCCCAAGATCAAGGCCAATGTCGAGAAGGAACGCGCCCAACGCCTCTTCGTCGAATTTGACCGTCAAGTGGAGACGATACAGGGGCAGCTGCCTGAGCTGTGCAAGAAGTATGAACTGAAGTCGCTCAATGAAACCATCGCCGTGGATTGGTCCGAGGACAGCCTGAAGCTCGTGGAGGAGCTGATGCAATATCTGGCCATGGACGACTACAAGGCTAAAGCCATGCAAGCCATCGAAAGCCAAAGGGAGGGCATCGAGAGTTACCGTCAGTCCAACTTCGACCGCCTGCTGCTCGACGAGTTCCAAACCACCACCGACAGCATTGCCGTGGTGATGCGCTCGGCCTTGCAGGACCCGACGGAAGCCCGCCTGCTGGAAGAAGCCAAGAAATGGTACGGACAAGGCGAGTGACTTTTCTCGGTCTCTTGAAATATTAGGGACATTTTGGAGTTATTGCTTAAAACGACAACGAAAGTGCAAAGAAGAACCAACATATTTGTGGCGATAGGCTGTGTTATCGGACTGCTGCTTTTCAGCGGCTGCTCCACCAAGAAGAACACACTCACCCGTCGTATGTTCCATAACCTCACCAGCCACTACAACATTTATTTCAACGGAGAAGCGAGCCTCAAGGACGGCGAGAAGCAGCTCCGCACCCAGGTGCAGGACGACTATTCCAAGGTGCTTAGGGTATATAACTATGGCACCCAGCAAAACGGCATGGCGATGAACTCAACCATGGACCGCGCCCTCGAAAAAACCGCCATCTGCGTGCAGAAACACTCCATGAAGTTCAACAACCGTGAACGCGTGAGGTGGATCGACGACGCCTACCTTATCATGGGCAAGGCGCATTTCTTCAAACACGACTACATCCCCGCCAAGCGTACCTTCGACTTTGTGGCCGAAGAATACAGCTACAACAACATCGCCCTCGTGGCCAACATGTGGCTCATCAAGACGTATATCCAGACCGAGGAATACCCCAAGGCCGTCGCCATGATAGAACAACTCTTGGCGAGGTCGGCAGGGGTGAGCAAACCGCCCAAGGAGCTGCTGCGTAACATGGACTTCACCATCGCCGACTATTACATCGCCGTGAAGGACTACAACAAAGCCATCACCTACCTGAAAAGCGGCATCGTCTTCAACAAAGACCGCGACCTGTGTACCCGCGCCATGTTTATCCTTGGACAGATTTACATGCTACAGAACGACGCCACACGCGCCACGGCGCAGTTCAAGAAAGTCCTTAAGCGCAACCCCGAGTATGAAATGGTCTTCGAGTCGAAGATGAACATGGCCAAGATGGGTAACGCCAACAACGCCGCCGAGCTTTACAAGATGATGAACAAGATGCTCCGCGACTCGAAAAACGAAGAGTACTGCGACCGCATCTACTATGCCATGGCAGAGCTGGCGCTTCGTGAAGGCAACGAAAGCAAGGCCATTGATTACCTGAGGAAGTCGGTGGCGGCTTACACGAACAACCAAATCCAACGAGCAATGTCGTCACTCAAGGTGGCATCCATGTTCTTCGAGAAAAACGAATACGAACTGGCACAGGCTTATTATGACACCGCTGTCACCAGCATGGACAAAACATACGAGGGCTACGACAGCATCATGAATATCTCGCAGACCCTCAACGAGTTGGTGATGTATGCCAGCGTCGTCCACGACCAAGACAGCTTGCTGCGTGTCGCCGCCATGGACTCCATCTCGCGCAACAGGCTTATCGATAGGATTATTGCTCAAGTGATGGAGGAGGAACGCCTGGAACGTGAACGCCAAGAATATGAAGAACAGCTGGCTCTCATGGGTTCGACCACGACCCAGTCGAAATTTGACGAGAAGCCACAAAACCCGACAAGCGGCACCACCTGGTATTTCTATAACCAAGCTACCGTCTCGAAGGGCATGACCGAATTCACCCGCAAATGGGGCATGCGTAAGAACGAGGACAACTGGTTTATCAGCGACAAGCGTAGCCTCGCCAATGCCTTCACTGACAACAGCGATGATGAACAGACGACGACAGGCCAAGCCGAAGGCGATTCGTTGGCGGCCAACTACACCAACCACGACCGCGGCTATTACCTCCAAAACCTGCCTTTCACCGACGAACAAAAAGCTGTGGCCGACTCGCTCATTGCCGACGGCCTCTATCATCTTGGCTTCCTCTATATGGACCGTCTCTCCGACTTGCCACGCTCCATCGAGTCGTACGAGCGACTGGACAGCCGTTACCCCGGCAACGACAAGGAACTGCCCACATGGTATGCGCTTTATAAGATGAATAAAGACCTCGGCAACGAAGAACAGTCGCTGGTCTATAAAGGGAAGATCTTCGACAAATACCCCACTTCGAGCTACGCCGAGTTCATCAACGACCCGACTTACTTTGAGAAGATGCAGGCCCAGGAGCGTGAGGCCTCCGATTTCTACTCCAAGACGTATGACGCCTTCGAACAAGGCCAGTATTACCGCGTGAAGATGAACACCGAACGTGCCATGCAACTCTATGAGACCGACACGGCCTTCATGCCACGCTTCGCCTTCCTCCATGCCGTCGCCTTGGGGCGCCTCGTCTCCATCGACACGATGGCCTACGCCCTCTACGACATGGTGCGCGACTATCCCAGCAGCGGCGTCACGCCATACGCCCGCCGTGTGCTCGAAGAAATCAACGAAGAATATCATCTGGGCATGGTGCTCGATAATTTGGATAAGGCAGAAGCAGGTAAAGAGCCTGAAATCAAGAAGGAGACGCCATACGTTTACGAGCCTAACACACAGCATTTCGTGATGATGGTTTGCAACTCCAAGTTGGTGCGTGTCGAGCCGCTGAAAGTGCGTATCAGCGACTTCAACAAGAAAGAACACCGCACGCAGACCTTCACCATCAACAGCGTCATCCTCGACGAGAGCCATACCATTGTGACTGTCGGCAACTTCGACAACGAAAAGAAAGCCGCCGACTACATCACCTCGATGTTCCTCAACGACTATGTGTTTGGCGGCATCGACAAGTCGAGCTACACCATCACACCTATATCTATCAAGAACTATCCCATTTACTACCAAGCTAAGGACTTGAACGAATATATCAATTTCATAGAATCCAACAAATAATAACGACTATGGCAATAATGGAATCACAAGTACGTAACCTCATTGGCACTGGTACCACTATCAAGGGCGATATTGAGTCGAACGGCGACATCCGCATCGACGGCCGTCTCATCGGCTCGTTGAAATCGAACGGCAAGGTCGTCATTGGCCAGACCGGTGTCATGGAAGGTGACCTCACCTGCAAGCAAGCCGAAGTGTCGGGCGTGGTGAAAGGCAACATCAACACGGAAGAGCTGACCGCCCTGAAGGCCACTTCGAAGGTGGAAGTCGACCTCAATACGAAACAGCTGCTCATCGAAGTGGGCGCCCAGTTCACGGGTAAGTGTACCATGGGACAACAATCGACGGTGGCGATGCCCAAGCAAAAAATCGGCTGACGATGACGGACGAGATGCAGAAGCGTTTCGGCTACAAGCTTACCGAAGAATACAATCCCGAGACGCTGGCCAAGTTGCAAGAGCACTACACGGCCATCCTTGAGCTTTTGGGTGAAGACCCGCAACGCGAGGGCTTGCTGAAGACACCTTACCGCATGGCGCGGTCGATGCAGTTCCTTACACAAGGCTACCAGCAAGACCCGATGGAGATCCTGCTGTCGGCCAAGTTCAAGGAGGACTACCGCCAGATGGTCATCGTCAAGGATATTGAGGTGTATTCGCTGTGCGAGCATCACCTCATCCCCTTCATCGGTAAGGCGCATGTGGGTTACATCCCCAACGGCTACATCACGGGGTTGAGCAAGATCGCCCGCGTGGTGGAGGCCTATTCGCGTCGCCTCCAGGTGCAGGAACGCCTGACAACGCAGATCAAGAACGCCATCAACGAGGCACTGCATCCCTTGGGTGTGGCTGTCGTCATCGAGGCACGACATTTGTGCATGTCGATGCGTGGCGTGCAGAAGCAGAGTGCCGTGACCACCACCAGCGACTTCATCGGCGCCTTCGAACGCGAGTCGACCCGAGAGGAGTTCTTCCAACTCATTGGTAGCAATCTGCATTAGTCACTTTGCGTCACTGCGAGGAGGAACGAAGAAGCAGTCTAGAATTTTGAATCTTTGAATTTTGAATCTTTGAATTATAAATTTTAAATCAAATAATGATCAAAGCATACGTTTTCCCCGGCCAAGGGGCACAATTTGTAGGCATGGGAAAGGACTTGTACGACAAGTTCCCGCAAGCCAAGACCATGTTCAAGAAAGCCAACAGCATCCTGAAGTTCAAGATCACCGACGTGATGTTTGAAGGCACCGATGATGACTTGCGCCAGACCAAGGTGACCCAGCCGGCCATTTTCCTTCATTCTGTTATTTTGGCATCTATGCTTGAGGACTTCGACCCCACCATGGTGGCAGGCCATTCTTTGGGCGAATTCTCGGCCCTTGTCGCCAACAAGGTCTTGGGCTTCGAAGACGGCTTGCGCCTCGTCAGCAAGCGTGCCATGGCCATGCAGAAAGCCTGCGAGACCCAGCCTGGCACCATGGCCGCCGTCATCGGCTTGGATGACGCCACTGTCGAGAAGGTGTGCGCCTCGGTGAAAGATGCCGTGGTGGTGCCCGCCAACTACAACAGCCCTGGCCAACTCGTTATCTCCGGCTCGTTGGAAGGCGTGGAAGCCGCTTCCGAGAAACTCAAGGAAGCCGGTGCTAAGCGCGTGTTGCCGTTAAAAGTGGGTGGCGCCTTCCACAGCCCGCTGATGGAACCCGCCCGCGTTGAACTCGCCGAAGCCATCAACAATACGACATTCAACCAAGGCATCTGCCCCATCTACCAGAACGTCACGGGCCAGTCAGTGAACGACCCCGAAATCATCAAGAAGAACCTCATCGCCCAGCTCACCTCTCCCGTGCTGTGGACGCAGACCATGAACAACATCCTCGCCACGGGCGTGCGCGCCGTCGTGGAGGTGGGTCCCGGCACGGTGCTGCAAGGCCTGTTCCGCAGGGTGGATCGCAACTTGGAACTTTCTAGTGCAACTGTTTGATTGAGATGGAAAACAGAAACCGCCCAATCTGGACCGCCATCATCCTCCTTTCAGGCTTCCTCCTCGGTCTCTATATTAATAAAGGTGTAAGACGCCAAGTCAACGTCGAAGGTGCCAGCAAGTTCGACGAGGTGATGTGGTATGTCGGCAACGACTATGTCGACGTGCCCGAAGAGGACAAGTTGCAGGATGATGCCATCGCCGCCATGATGGAGAAGCTCGACCCCCACAGCGCCTACATCTCCTTGAAAGAATTTAACGAGGTGAACGACCCGCTGCTGGGCAGCTTCGACGGCATCGGCGTGCAGTTCCGCCTTGAGAAGGACACCATCGCCATCGTCAGCGTCATCAAGGGCGGACCCTCAGAGAAGGTGGGCATCTTGGCTGGCGACCGCATCATCTATGTGGACGACACGCTGGTGGCGGGCAAGAAACTCACCAACGAGGATGTCATGCGCAAGCTGAAAGGCCCAAAGGGCACCAAAGTCGACGTGCGAGTGCTCCGTCGTGACGTGGAGGGCCTGCTTGACTTCACCATCACCCGTGCCGCCATCCCCACCTACAGCGTCGACATCGCCTACATGCTTGACGACAGCATCGGCTACCTCAAACTCAGCAAGTTCTCTGCCACTACCGTCAAGGAGTTCAAGCAGGGGATAGGCGACCTGGGGAGCCAAGGCATGGAGAAGCTCATCTTCGACCTGCGCGGCAATACCGGCGGTTACCTTGCCGCCGCCGTCGACATCGCCGACGAGTTTCTGCCCAAGGGCAGCCTCATCGTCTACACCGAAGGCCGCAACCGTCCGCGCCAATACATGAAGGCACGCCGTCGTGGCATGTTGGAAGACATCCCCGTGGTGGTGCTTATCGACGGCGAGTCGGCCAGCGCAAGCGAAATCGTGGCGGGCGCCTTGCAGGACAACGACCGAGGCACCATCATAGGCCGCCGCTCCTTCGGCAAGGGCCTCGTGCAGGAGCAGATCATGCTGAGCGACAACTCGGCCATCCGCCTCACCGTGGCACGCTACTACACGCCCACAGGCCGCTGTATACAGAAGCCCTTCGACGGCGACCATGAGAAATACCTGCTTGAATCGTTTGAACGCTATGAGAACGGTGAGTTGTTCAGCGAAGACAGCATCCACTTCGCCGACTCGTTGAAATTTACTACCCCCAAGGGCAAGACCGTCTATGGCGGCGGTGGCATCATGCCCGACATCTATGTGCCTCTCGTCGACGACAGCACTGAGTATTACTTCAACCGCATCGTCAACAAGGGCTTGCTCTACCAATACGCCTTTGACTACACCGACAAGCACCGCCAGCAGTTGCAACGCTACAAGACTGTGGAGGCTTTTGACAAGGGCTTTGCCGTGACTGACGCCATGTTCGACGCCTTGGTGAAACAGGCAGGGGATAAGGGCATCAAGGGCACCGAGGAACAACGGCAAGTGGCGCGCCGCGAGGCCGACATTTTGTTGAAAGCCTATATCGCCCGTGACCTCTTCGACGACGAAGGCTTCTATCCCATCTACGCCCCGATGGATGAAGTGTTGCAACGGGCGCTGCAAGAGTTGAGAGGGGAATAAACGAAAAAAGACGCGAATTCGCGTCTTTTTTCGTTTGTGGAGCATAACGGAGTCGAACCGATGACCTCTTGCATGCCATGCAAGCGCTCTAGCCAACTGAGCTAATGCCCCTTGTGTTTGCGGCTGCAAAAATACAACATTTTTCGATACGACAAGCATTTTTTCGAAAATTTTTCAAATTATCCTTAAAATCTACAAAAATTACCCTCGAAGGGTAAAATTCTACTAAGGGTAATACCTTATTTATATGTCTTTTTAGTGAACTAATTAGTAAAAAACGCGTTTTTTAAATGAATTGCCATCTTTTTTCGGTCAATTCGACCTTTGCAACAGGTGCATCCGTTGTGTCTTACAGCGGAGGCTATTTCGTTGTGTATCAACGCGAAACAAAGACATTTAAAATCAAACAATTCAATCAATTAACTCAATTATTAACCAAATTCAATTCATTATGAAAAAGAAAGTATTTTCTTTGATGATGACGCTTTTGCTCGCCTTTATCGGCGTGGCGAAGGCGGATGTGGTTACCATCGGTGATGGAACGAGCACGACCTACGTGACCCCGTTCAACAGCCTTTGGGGCTACTCGTTCGTCGAGCAGGTGTATACCGCCGACGAGATTGGAACTGCTGGAACTATCAATTCCATCAGTTTCTACTTGTCCTCCGGGTCGCAGACCAATTCGGTGGACGTGTTTATGAAGAACGTGTCGAGAACTGAATTCTCGAGCGTTGAGGATTACGAGCCTGTCACGGCTTCGGACATGGTGTTTAGCGGCACTGTGACTTTCAGTTCAGGCTGGAGCACGATTACGCTTGCTACTCCGTTCCAGTATGACGGCACGAGTAATCTGATGATTGCCTTGCACGAGTACACCTCGGGCTACAGCACGTTGTACTTTAACTACACCGATGCAGCCAACAAGGTCGTCACTTTCCACAGTGATGGTGCTAACCCGGATCCGTACAGCTTGACGAATTACACGGGTAACAAGTACACCTCGGAAAAACGTGCCAACATCCAAATCGACATCACTCCTGGTGGTGGCGAAGGCGGCGAAGAAGTCGTTGTTGAGATTGGCAATGGTACTTCTAATTCGTACCAATGCCCGTTCAACTCGCTCTATGGCTATTCTTTCAATGAGTGGATTTATACCGCTAGTGAAATTGGAACTGCTGGTGACATTACTTCCATCAGTTTCAACATGTATTCTTCGGACAATCAAACCAATGATTTTGTCATCTACATGAAGAATGTGTCAAGAGATGGTTTCACGTCTACTACTGATTACGAAACTGTCACTGCTTCGGACATTGTGTTCAATGGTTCTTGGACCATGACCCCTGGCTGGTCAACCATTACCCTTGACACTCCGTTTGCTTATGACGGCACAAGCAACCTGATGATTGCTCTTGACGAAAATACTGGTGGCTATAGCACCCGCTATTTCTATTACACAACGGCCGCGAACAGTGGTATCGCTTTCTATAGTGATACTTATAATCCGGATCCTTATGCCCTGAGTTCGTATTCTGGCTCTTCAATCTTGAGAGAATACCGTGCCAACATCAAGATGAACATCACCATTGGTGGCGACGATCCGGAGCCTGTGTACGAGGAAGGTCTCCACACCCTGGCCACATACGGCGTGGGCGACGAGGCTGTTGAACTGATCGACCAGCTCATCATCGAACGCCCCAACGGCGCTTGGATGGAGCCTTATCACTTCCAACTCTACAACGATGGCGACCACAGCCTTGATGTCCTGTACATCGACTTCCTGCACAACAACGGTTACTTCAGCATGATTGAAGAGACTGAATATCCCTTCACCGTTGCTAATACCGGCCTTGCTGGCGCTGTTGACCTCTACGTCAACACCAACACCGAGTGGGAAGACACCGAGGTGATCAATAGCCTGCTTGCCGTCAACACCAACGAGCGCAGCACGCACCTCTATGAAATCATTGCCGCTCCTTATCAGCCTTACTGCCCGGATGTGGTCGAAAAGGCTTATCCTCTTGGCGTCCTCGCCACTGGTCAAGTCTGGAACAAGTATGCTTCCGAGATGTGGAACGAGCAGAACACCAACGTCGAATACGACCTGCATGCCAACTATGACCTGCCCGACTTCGAAGAGAACATTCCTGATGGCTACGACGCCGTCATCAGATTCACCGCCAACCACGACATCATGCTGAATGCCTATGTCCGCGACGGTGAAAACGGCAAGGTCGCCCTCTATCGTTCCGACTTCGCTGGCGAAGATGGCCCGATGGCTGACAACTACTACGACGGCCGCCCGTTCATCAACATCCCCGCTGGTGAACAGCCGCCTTATGAGGCTCAACTCGGTCATGGTACCAGCACTTCTGGTTACACTCCGTTCTACTGCTACTACAACTATTCCATCAGCGCTCAGCTCTACCGCGCTGACGAATTGGCCGCCGCCGGTGCCAACACTGCCCCGATGACCAGCATCAGCTATGAGTGCAGCACCACCAACGGCAACACCCAAAACGGCATCACCATTTGGATGGCCAATGTGAATGACAACGTTATCCCCAGCACCTCACCTCTTGCCAGTGGCATGACCAAGGTGTATGAAGGCAGCTGCACGCCCGCCGTGGGTTGGAACGAGTTCGTGTTCAACCAAGGCACCTTCGCTTGGGACGGCTCGAGCAACGTTATGGTGCTCTTCCAGCGCAACAATGGCGACTGGGCTAGCGGTGTCAACTGGAATGTGGAATCCCTAAGCTACACTGCTGCTGGCTATTCCTACAATGATAACGGTGGTGCTTACAATGTATTGAGCAACACCTATCCTTTCGGCTATTCCGGCTCTTATTATGGTGGTACCACCAGCAGCCGCGCCAACACCATCTTCAAGAGCAATGGTGGCCGCTATGTGGCTAACAACCGCGATGCGTTCAACTATGGCTTTGAGAATGGCCTCGACGGCTGGACTGCCCTTAATGTTAACGTCGATGGCGGTACTTGGGTCCATAGCAACAACAATCCTGGTGGCTACACGGATCCTTCAGATGAGCCGTATTATCCTGGCCTCGCCCATACCGGCACCGGTTTCGCCATGTGCTACTCGTTTGTCGACTATGACGGACCATACGACACCGATTCTTATCTTGTCAGTCCTCAGCAGTACAGCATCGATAACAACTCCTCGATCACTTTCTGGGCCGACAACGCCAACGATGTCTATCCTGAGAACTTCTCGGTCTGCGTTTCCACTGCTGCCAACCCGACTGCCAGCAGCTTTACGGAGGTTTGGAATGGCGGTGCCAAGGCCAACAATGGTGCCAAGGCAGAAGTTCGTCACGCAAGCAACCGTTATGAGAACTGGCGTTCTCACACCGTCAGCTTGGCCGCTTATGCTGGTCAGAACGTGTGGATTGCTTTCCATGATGTGAATTATGATGCATACGAGATTTGGATTGATGATGTCACTGTCAACGCTGCCAGCTCGACTCCAACTCCTGTTGATCCCGATCAGCCAGTTGTTCCTTCTGGCAACTTCAGCGCAGGTCCCGTCATCGAGAACCTGAACGTGTTGGCTGGCACCTACTACCTGGTCGCCTCCTCCACGGATCCTGACTTCGAAGTTGTTATCAACGCCGAAGAGCTTCCTTGCCCGATTGCTCCTGTGACCAACATCTATCCTGCTGACAACGCTTCGGGTATCCCGTCGAGCAACCTGACGCTCCTCTGGACGCTCAACGACTACTGCAACGAATGGCGTATCGTCTTCGGTAGCACCTACTATCCGGAAGATGAGCCGGAACATCCCGCTACCTACATCAGCGAATGGACCAGCAACCTCCAAGAGTCACTGCGCATCACCGACTACGTCGAGTTGTGGGACAACACCAACTACTTCTGGCGTATCGAACAACGCAGCAACCCGGGTACTGACTACGAGTGCGTGACCTCTGGTCCCGTCTTCGGCTTCACCACCACCTTCGACATCCCGCAGAACCTGCAAGTCAACGGCGCTGGCGAAACCAACATCTTCGAAACCGAAGAGGATGTGACCCTCACCTGGAACCGCATCTACGACCGTAACCGTAACAACGACCGTACCTTCCGTCGCTATCGCATCTACTGGAACGGTGAACTCTATGACGAGACCACCGAAAACGACGTGACTGAGGTCAGCTACACCATCCCGAACTCCGAGTTCCATTACAACATGGTTCCGCACGTTCCTGAACTCTTCAACGTGACCGCCGTGTACGACGAAGGTGAAAGCCCGATGTCGAACACCGTCGCCGTCCACGTGAGCGGCTATGGCACCATCAGCGGTACCGCTTATGAGCAAGACGGCGTGACCCCGATCGGTGGCGTCACCGTCATCGTGAATGGCACCAACGAATTTGGTGGTGCTGAGGAATACACCTTCACCACCGACGAAAATGGTTACTATGAAGGCGAAATCCATGTCGGCGTTTATAACAATGCCATGGCTTACATGGATGGCTATCAGGATGCCCAAACCGTCCATCCGTTGCCCTTCAACATTGTCTATCAGCAAGAGACTCCTAATGTCGACTTCATCATCGACGAGACCTTCTATTATCCTGCACACGTCTGCGCCCGCACGGCCTTCGTTCCTGGCGTGGAAGGCGACACCCTCGTCCAAGTGTGGTGGGAAGGCTGGGCCAGCGATGGTGGTGGCTTCGTCCCCGGTGGCGCCTTTGAGGCCCAAATCGGTGATGGCAACAGCACTCTGACCTATGCTCCGTTCCATACCCTTTGGAACTACTCGCTCTCTCAGACCCTCTATCGTGCTGAAGAACTGACCGAGGCTGGCGTGACTGGCGCCGCAATGACGAGCTTGAGCTACTATGTGGCTTCAACGACTTGCACAACGCCTCAGAACAACATCAGCATCTGGATGGCCAACGTTCCTGAAAACGAATTGACGACCACTTCGTACACCACCAACAACATGACCCTCGTTTACACGGGTAACAATGTCCTGCCTGTGGCTAACCAGTGGAACGAATTCGTGTTCAACGAAGGCAACTTCGCTTGGGACGGTCAGAGCAACATCGTGATCCTTTGCGCCCGTAACAACGGTAGTTGGCAAGGCTCTGTCAGCTGGCAGACCCACAACCCGGGCTTCCTGGCTACGACTTATGCCTATTCCGACACCAACAATGGCTACAATGTGGCTACTACTCCTGAGACTGGCATGTACACCTCGTCGACCAACCGCCCGAACATCATCATGAAGGCTGGTGGCCGCGAAGCCGCCATTGGCGAGAACCGTGCCCTGCACCACTTCAACATCTATCGTACCGACTGCTACAACGATGGTCCTTACAACAGTGAAAACACTGAGTTCTTGGCCTCTGTGTGGCGTCCCGACACTTCCTACTTCGATGTCCAGTGGCCTGAAGTGCCCGTTGGCGTCTACAAGTGGGGCGTGAGCGCTGTGTACTCTGGCAACCAAGCCGACAACCCGAACAACCCGCGTGTTGACTATCCGTTCGAAGAGCGCGAAAGCGAAATCATGTGGTCCGACCAGTGCGGCCCGTGCATCGACAAGGATATGCAGACCGACATCACTGTCAACGTTGTGTGCAACAGCGCCGACAGCCCGGAGGGTTGTGTTGTGAGCTTCACCAACCTCAACGAAGGTGAACAGTTCAACCACCCGCAGCCGTCCATCACGCTGGATGCCTCTGGCTTCCAAGCCGTTACTCCTTTCCGTAAGGGTGACTACCTCGTGACGGTCTATCTGCCTGGTTACGAACTCCTGCAGGTCGAAGAGAGCATCTGGGGCCACAGAGACCTCCGCTATGTGTTGACCGAAATCATCTACGGTGCCAAGAACCTCTATGTGAGCCGCACCGGTTGGGCCATGTGGGAACCCGAGACTTGGGAAGACTATCCGATCCCGAGCGGCGCCGTTGTTGGTCCTAGCATCATCGACTTCGAGACTGGCGACTTCAGCCAATTTGCTTTCGATAACAGCGGTTCCTATCCTTGGACTGTTGCCAATGGAGGCCGTGGCTATTGCATGAGAAGCGGTAACGCTGGTGTTGCCAGCAGCACGTCGACTATTTCGGCTACTGTGAACTACACCATGGCCGGTACCGTGAGCTTCGACTACAACTCACAAGGTGAAGGCACCTCATGGGATGTCAGCAAGTTCATGATCGACGGTGTCCAGATGTTCAGCTATGGTGCTGTCGGTACTTGGAACAACTACACCGCCGATGTGGCCGCTGGTGAACACACCTTCAGCTGGTCATACACTAAGGACGGTAGCGTTAACCCGACTGGTGACTGCTTCATGGTTGACAACATCAACTTCAACATCGGTGGCAGCCGCGCTGTTGCCGAGGAGCGCCACCTCGAAGGCTACAAGATCATGTGCACCAGCCTCGACGACGAGCCTATCTTCAACCACAACACTCCTGTTGACCAGCCGTTCTGCCAGCTGACCACCGTTGACCCGTGGTCGGGACAGCCCATGCTGATCGAAGGTGAGTTCTATAAGGTGAAGGTTGCTACGATCTACAGCACGGGTCAAAGCCCGTGGTGCGAACCTGTCATTTGGCAGTATGAACCTTGCGACCACTGGGGACCTGTCGACGAAGTTACCGCCGGCACGATGCCTCAAGGCAACCACATCGAGTGGGTGTTTGAACACGGCCACAACCAGTGGATTAATCCCGATGATCCGGGTCAAGGCGGTGAAGCCAGCACGTTCAGCGTGAACTTCGACGAAGGCTTGCCTGAGGGCTGGACGACCATCGACGCCAACAACGACAACTACAACTGGGTACTTGGCTCACAGATTGGCGGTATCTACCTCGTTGCAGGTGCCAGCCTTGCCGGTAGCGGCCACAATGAATCAGAAGACATGATGTGCTCTGGCTCTTACAGCAATGCTACCAACCAAGCCATCACTCCTGACAACTATCTTGTTACGCCTCAAGTGACCATCGCCGAAGGTTCGATGTTCAGCTTCTGGGCCTGCGCTCAAGATGCCAGCTATGCTGCTGAGCACTTCGGCGTGTTTGTCTCCGACAACGGCACCAGCGACTGGACCGAGGTTCAGTCCTGGACGATGACGGCCAAGAGCGGTGGCGATGTGATGAGCATCGGCCGCAACGGTAACCTCCGCGCACAAGGCAATTGGTATCTGAAGACCGTTGACCTGAGTGCTTTCGCCGGTCAGAAGTACATCGCTATCCGTCACTTCAGCTGCAATGACCAGTTCATCCTGAACATCGACGACGTCGAGCTTGCTGCCAGCGCCAAGAGCGGCAACGACGGCATCTCGCTGTACCACGATCAAGAGGTCTACAGACAGTATGCCGATGACGGTGTCCTGCTCAACTTCTTGGGCATCGACAACGTCGGCTTCAGAGCCTACTTGCTCTACAACATCATGAGAGACAACCGCTTCACGTTGACGGCTGAAAACGCCTATGGCCAGTTCGTGCTGAATGCAGCCTACGAAATGGACAACTTCATGGGTGAATTCGAAAGCTTCTACGAGGCTACTTCCTACGAGTTCTCCTTGTTCACCAAGATGGACATCTATAACAAGCTGACCGAATGGAAGAACGGTGTTTCTCCTGACTTCTACAACTCCATCATTATGGATGTTGCCCTCAGCAACGCCAGAGTGGAGAACGACCAGTGCATCAACTCGCTGCCGTTCTGCACCACCGACGTGATTGAGTTCGAAGCCGCCAGCACCAGCAGCACGGCTCAAGAAGAAGGCATGGATGACGGCTGCATCGGCTCGTCCTACAATCCTTCGTTCTACCACATGAGAATACATGAGGCAGGTCCGTTCGTCATCCACATGGAAGGCCACGACCCGAACAATGGTACCACCAGAGACATCGACTTCTGCATGTGGGGTCCCTACACCGAGCAAGAAGTCATGAGCGGTTATGCTTGCACGCACCTGACTGGTGACAAGATCATGGACTGCTGCTACTCAGCTTCCTACACTGAGGACTGCTATCTCGGCTATCCTGACGGTCAGCACCAGCACAACACGGGCCACGGCTCCATCAACTACCATGTGCCTGCTGTCGGTGAGTACTACATCCTGATGATTACCAACTTCTCGCAACAGCCTTGCGTCATCAACTTCACCAAGACTGAAGGTGAAGGTGAGACCGACTGCGACATCGTGACGCCTTCCGACATCCTCGGCTTCTTGATCACTCTTGATGGCGAGTACCTCACCATCGTTGGTCCCGATGAGCGTGAATATACTCATGAAGGCGAGTTTGGTGAACACGAGTATTGTGTCCGTCCCATCTATCCTGGCCCGGCCATCCTGCCCGACACCAACTACTACTTCTCGATGGGCTGCCCGGTCTGCTCCAGCACCAACGGCGACGTCGTCGAAGTCTGCGATCCAGGCAATCCTATCTATGCCGAGGTCAATGCCGCTGACGACCAAGTCCACCTCTGGTGGGGTGAACAACCCACGCCTCCGGAGCCTGAAGAGGGTGACACCTTCGTGTACGACTTCGAGAACGGCAGCCTCGATGGCCTCGTGCTGATCGACGCTGACGGCGACGGCTACAACTGGAACCTCGCTAGCGCCACGATGGGTACTGGCTACGGCCACAATGCCTCGAGTGACATGGTGTTCTCGCAGAGCTACGACAACAACTACGGTGCCTTGACGCCCGACAACTACATCGTGTTCCCGCAGAGCAACATCGTGAACGGCTCGACCTTCAGCTTCTACGCTTGCGGTCAGGATGCCGGTTGGGCCAGCGAGCACTTCGGTGTTGCTGTCTCCACGACGGGTACCAACGCTACCGACTTCACGACCATCGCCGAATGGACGATGACCGCCAAGGGCACCAAGGCTGTCCGCGACGGCCGCGACCAAGGCAACTGGTATCAGTACACCGTTGACCTGAGCGACTATGCCGGCATGCCGGTCTATATCGCCATCCGTCACTTCAACTGCACGGATATGTTCTACCTCGATGTCGACGACGTTGAGCTGAGCATGGCCGCCAAGAGCAACCGTGACGAACTCATCGGTTACAACATCTACCGTTCGACCGATAACGTTGACTATGTCCTGATCGCCACTGTCGACAGCGACGTTACCGAGTACTTCGACGCTCCTGGCGCCGGCACTTACTACTACAAGGTGACCGCCCTGTACGAGAACTGCGAATCCGATCCTGCCATCTCTGGCGAGAACCCGGATCAGGACTATGTCGTGGTCGGTGTGACTGGCGTTGGCGAGAACAGCGACAATGTGAACCTCTTCCCGAACCCGACGAAGGGTAACGTGACCATCCAGGCCATGAACATGCACCGCATCACTGTGGTGAGCGTCCTCGGCCAGGTCGTGTCGGTGAAGCGTGTCACTGTGCTGCACTGATTGATTGGTTCATTGTAGAGACGCGATTAATCGCGTCTCTACAGACCAACCGATAAAAATTGGAAAGGCAATCCTTCGGGGTTGCCTTTCTTTTTATTATTTTTGCGCCAAAATTCTATGATATGACCATCAAGGAAATACAAGACAGCATTGTGGAGGACTTCTCCATGTTCGACGACTGGATGGACCGCTACGCCATGCTGATAGAAATGGGCAAGGAATGCCCCATCATCGACGACAAGTACCGCGACGAGGCACACCTCATCAACGGCTG
>CADAPW010000022.1 GCA_902789915.1 uncultured Bacteroidia bacterium
CACACGGTTGGGAGGAAAAAATCGTCCGCCTACCTTACGCGACACACTGCAATGCCCCGCGCAGTCGGAGTCTTTGGAAGTTGATGCGTAAGCCCTGCGGTTAATGAGTCAATGGTCAACAGTCAATGGTCACAATATTTTCACTATTCCCACGTTACACCCCAAATCATATAAACAAAAAGATGTACAATATCATGCAAACAACAGGCAACAATATGCCGACAACAAACGATTTCAAAGAACTTTCGATGGATGGTTTCGTCACCATCATCCTTGACGGGGGTGAGCAAGCGGACGAGGCGATGTACCACCTGCTGCATCAACGCTTTTACTTGCCGTTAAAGAAGCGCTACGAAGTCTTCCAACAGCAGCTTTCCGACGACTTCGAAGACATTCTCGCCGACTTTTTCTTCCATCTCCGCGACGGTTCTCCGCACCCCTACCCTTCGGTCCACCGTATCAAAAACCGCGAAGCCTTCCCTGCTTGGCTGCTCCACACCTTCCGCAACTACCTCAGTGCACGTGCTGACAAGGAAGAGGCGACGGTCTGCATCAGCCTCAACGCCGAGAATGTCACCGACACAGACGTCGCTGCCAATGGTTCGTCCTCTCTCCTGACCGACGAGCAGAAGCTCTACCTCGCCGCCCGTCTGATCGCCTTCGCCCATCAGGAGCTGCCCCCGCGCGACAACTTCCTCCTCTTCCGTGCCCTGCTCACGATGTTGGACAAGCGGCGGTCGCTGCCCAACGAAGAGGTGGCCGAAGCCCTCGGGATGACGGATGTCACCTACCGGGTGACTGTCCACCGCGTCAAGAGCCGTCTCTCCCGATACCGCACCCGCCTGTTCCAAGGCGAGCCGCTCACCCTTGACGCCCCACACCGGCGCATGGCGCAGCGCATCCGCGAGGACTTCCTCCAGCTCTATCCCACCCTACTATTCTATTACAGGCAATCCATTGACGCCCTTGACCGGAGCTGTTCCGAGGCCGTAAAGCAGCTCCAGCAGTCCCACTTCGCCGCCTCCGGCCAACTGCTGCACGAGTCCGTCGTCCCATACGAAACTCTACAATCCAAAGCGGCACTATGGAATCTGGTGGGGCGTTTCCTTTATCCTGAGTAACATCCATCATAGTGTTTCCATTTTTGTCTGTCCTTTTTCTCACATGTATGGAAAAAGGCAAAATGTTACATGCCCTAAATATTATTTTTGAAAAAAACTTTTGGCATGTAACATTTCTGTTTTTTCCATACTTATGGATAGAACGAAAAATTATTCTACAATGAAAGAAAAACTCAGCCCTCAGTACAACGATGCCGTCAGACAAATCAAGGCGGCCATTTTGCAGAGCCAAGCAAAAGCGTTGGCCAGCGCAAACCAAGAACAGTTGGCATTGTATTATGGTATAGGCCGATACATTTCCCAAAATTCACGCACTGGTTTCTGGGGCAAGGATGCCATTGAAACCATAAGCCGACAATTGTCTACCGAAATGCCTGGACTTCGCGGCTTCTCCCCTCGCAACTTGCGGAATATGAGAATGTTTTATGAACAGTGGAAAATGTTTGACACAAATTTGGCAGACGCATCTGCCAAAATAGAAACATCTGAGAATTAGGGCACGACCACTGGGTGGATCTGCTGTTCTTCAATCGGATTCTGAGCTCACTAGTCGTCGTGGAGTTGAAAAAAGGCACATTCAAGCCAGCATATCTTGGACAGCTATCCCATTATCTGCACGTTCTGGACGATGATGAAAGAATTGAGGGAGAAAATCCACCCGTCGGCATTATCCTTTGCAAAGATGCCGACAGAACCTTTGTCGAGTACGTTCTGCAAGATTACCAGCGTCCGATGGGTGTCGCCACATACCAAGCCGGACAGAAAAGACTGATGGAACTGCTTCCCGATGAGGAGGAAATGAAAAAGCTGATGTCGAAATAACTATTATACCTGTAACCGCGTATCCGCCCCTAAACTTGGCACAATATTTGCAATATACCCGCCTGTCAAAAAATATTGTCAAAATAAATCTATAAGAATATGCAAACAGGTAAAATTAATGTACAAACAGAGAATATCTTTCCCGTGATCAAGAAGTTTTTGTACTCCGATCACGAGATTTTCCTTAGAGAACTGATTTCCAACGCGGTGGATGCCACGCAGAAGCTCAAGACGCTCGTTAGTACGGGCAATGCCGACTGCGAACTGGGCGACCTCACCATTGACGTGAAAGTCAACAAGGACGACAAGACCATCCACGTGATCGACCGTGGCATCGGCATGACCGCCGAGGAGGTCGATCGCTACATCAACCAGATCGCCTTCTCCGGTGCGGAGGACTTCCTCGCCAAGTACAAGGGCAACGACGCCGCTAATATCATCGGCCACTTCGGACTCGGATTCTACTCCTCCTTCATGGTTGCCAACCGCGTGGATATCCTCACCAAATCGTATCAGAAAGACGCACAAGCGGTTAAGTGGAGCTGCGACGGTTCGCCCGACTTCACCCTCGAAGAGATCGACAAGGCCGACCGCGGCACCGAAATCATCCTGCATGTGGAGGATGACGACCTCCAGGAGTTCGTCAACGAGGACAAACTGGTGGAACTGCTCAACAAATACTGCCGTTTCCTGCCCGTGCCGATCCGCTGCGGTATGAAGACCGAATGGCGTAAACCGGAGCCCAAACCCGAAGACGCTGAGAACAAGGACGATAAGAAAGAGGAGCCCAAAGAGGAAGCCGTACAAGTGCCGCGCATTATCAACGACACCGACCCCATCTGGCAGAAACAGCCCTCCACCCTCACCGACGAGGACTACAACAAGTTCTACCACGAACTCTACCCGATGTCGTTCGAGGAGCCGATGTTCCACATCCATCTGAACGTCGACTACCCCTTCAACCTCACCGGCGTGCTCTACTTCCCGAAAATCAAAAACCAGCTCGACCTCAAGAAGAACCGCGTGCAACTCTATTGCAATCAAGTGTTTATCACCGACGAATTAGAAGGCATCGTGCCCGACTTCATGAACCTCCTGCACGGTGTCATCGACTCGCCCGACATCCCGCTGAACGTCTCCCGCTCCTACCTCCAAAGCGATAACAACGTCAAGAAAATCTCCACCTACATCAGCAAGAAGGTGGCCGAGAAGTTGGAGCAGATGTTCAAGGAAAACCGCGAAGAGTTCGAGAAAAAGTGGGACGACCTGAGCATCTTCCTGCAATACGGTTCGCTGACCGACGAGAAGTTCTACGACAAAATCAAGGACTTTTACCTGCTGAAGAACACCGAGGGGAAATATTTCACGATTGAAGAGTACCGCAACATGGTGAGCGCGCTGCAGACTGACAAAAACGGAAATATTGTCATGCTGTATGCCGCCAACGCCGACGACCAGCACGTCTATATTGCCAACGCGAAAGAGAAGGGCTATGATGTGCTGCTGATGACCGGATTCCTTGACACGCACTTCATCAACATGCTGGAGCAGAAGCTCGAAAAGGTGCGTTTCACCCGCGTGGACGCCAACGTGGTCGATAAACTCATTGAGAAAGAGGAGGAGGCGCACGTCTCCAAACTCTCCGACGACCAGCAGAAGCAGCTGAAGGAGCTCTTCGAAAAGCAGGTGAACGCGCAGATGTTCACCCCGGAGGTGGCCTCCTTGAGCGAGACCGACCTGCCCGTCACCGTCACGCAGAACGAGTTCATGCGCCGTTTCAAGGACATGGAAAAGGTCTCCGGCCAGCAGGGCTTCTACGGCGGCTTCGACCACTACAACCTTGTGATCAACGGCAACCACCCACTCGCCACGCGCATCTTGGACGAGAAGGATGACGACAAGCGCACGCAGCTCATCCAGCAGATGGTCGATCTGGCCATGCTCTCGCAGAACATCCTCACCGGCGAGAAGCTGAGCGAGTTCGTGAAGCGGAGTTACGAATTGCTGTAAACACAAATACGAACTGCTGTAAACGCAAAAAAAAAGGATTGCCATTCGCAACGGCAATCCTTTTTTGATTTCAATGATGACGGAAATTGATTACTTGACGAGGCGGATGCTGGCGCCAGCACCTCTTTTTCCATCGTACATATACACGCCCGAAGCAAAACCTCCTGAATCAAGCCGCCAAGCGTATGTCGCGTCAATTGCCGTCCTTGACCAATAGGAGGCGCCGGCAGGTTCGCCATCAGAACCATCATAATAGACATTCCCATTCGTAGAACGTTTCCCCTTTCTGGGCAGCACGAGGGTGTTGCCATTGGGACCGGTAAAGGTGACAATATTCTGCGCATCATCCAACGTCCATTGGCACTCCTCTATCAACTCCTGCAGCTGCTGTTTCGTGGGCATATTGTCGCCGAAGGCGGCCACCGCCTCGTCGTAGGTGTAGAAATCATGTTCCGGATCGTTGGGATTCGTCTCGTTGGTGGTTTTCCACAAGGTGCCGCTCGGCAAGCCCAGATCAACGTATCCTTCGGGAACGACAGGTTCTTCGACCTTCGTCATACTGAAGGTGGCGGTGTACAGGGTACCGTCAGCTTTCTTACGCAAGGCAGTCCAGTTCATCACACCGTTCTCTACAGAGGAAATCTCCCAGTTTTCACGACGTTCCTCTGCACCGTTGCCGTTGTTCTTCCAGAGGGTGAAGAGCATGTTTCCATCCACGAAATATTCCGCGTACTCATCGTCGCTGGGCACCCAAGTGTTACCCACTTTGTGATAGTAGCGGTGGGTACCGTCGGGCAGAAACTCCCAACGGTGGATATCGTTGTCACCATACTCCGACTCTTCGCTGGTCATACGGCCCTCCCAGAGACCGAGAATGTCCTGGCGATAGTCGGCATTGACCTTGACGAAGCGGAAGGTGCCTGTCTCGGAAATCACCGTTTTGCCGTCAACGGTCACAGTCACCTTCTGATTGGCGATAAACTCATGGTCGTTGATCTGGGTGACGGTAAGCTCGTGCACCGAGGTCGAATGATCGTCGGCATGGAAGGTGAGCGTCACCTTGTCGCCTTTGACAACCACATCCGCATTCTGCCGGTCAAGCCAAACACTCGCTTCCGGATGATGCGCATTGAGCGATGCGCTCACCATTGCTTTGGAGGGAGAGAGAAAGCTGATTACCATCTTCTCGTTAGTCGGAGCGGATTTGCCGTCTTTGTCGGCTACCACCCATTTGCCGATGATTTTCTCATCGAGGTTCGTGATTTTGTCCTTGTTACACCCAGTAAGGACCATGGTCGCGAGGACCATCAAAGCGATTAATTTCTTCATTGTACAATTATTATAAGTAAGACTTCATTTCCCTTTTACCTATAACATTCTAACAAAAGTTTACACTTTATCTAAATAGGCTGCAAAAATACACATTATTTCCAAATCAAGTCACCATCCGGCAATTTTTCATTAAAAACAGAAATATTTTTCAGCAAAAACAGAAATGTCAATAATATTTTGTACTTTTGCCACTATATTTCAAATTGTTCAATATACGTATTGCAGAGAGAAAATGAGAAACGTATCGGTTATAGTCATAGCCCTGTTCCTGACAGTGGCGGGATTTCTCCCGGCCTACTGTCAGAGCGGCAATTCCACCCCGGATTACCGCCACAGCGTGAGAATCGGCTGGGGAGACATGATGTTCGAGACGATGGCCTTCCGCCCAAAACTCATTGGCACATGGCCGAATCCAGATGCTCTGCCTGACAATTATTCGCATTTTGAGACCTTCGACTTTGGCTATACCGGACATCTGTTCGCCGAGTACCAGTACCGATTGACCAAGGTGACCAGCTTAGGCATACAAGCCGATGTGGAAGGCATCTTTTGGAAGGAAGGGGTCTTCGACAAGTACCACAACCTGATGTTGCCGGCGAAAAGCGTGAGAAATTGGGATCTGACGCTGTTGGCCACGGCACGATTCACCTACTTCGACCGTCCGTGGGTGCGACTCTATTCGGGCTTGGGTGTCGGCGCGCTCTTTGCCTTCGACAACGACGGCGGCTTCGGAGCGGCTCCCGCCTTCAACCTAAACTGGATCGGTGTGGAAGTGGGCAAAGGCCAATGGGGCGGCTCCTTCGAGCTGGGCGGCCTCAGCGCCCTCGCCAACACCCGAACCATTTACCAAGTGTTTTCTCGCATTTTTTCAGCCAGTTTCTATTATAAATGGTAAAAATGATGAAAAAGTGGTTTTATATCAGCCTTGCGGCAGTGCTTTTGACCACCTGTCAGAAGCCGACAATTGAATTGGTGGATTTCGACACGTTTCATGTGACAGAGGTAAAAACCAGCGACGTAATCGTGAACGGGAACCTAAACCCCGAAATCCGCACCATGGATTTAGGCGAGGAAAACGGGGCGAAAACGGCTAGCGTTTCCATGGCTGAATTGGTAGCTAATCTGGTGGAAAGCATGACGTGCAACAAAATCATCCAGATAGCGGGCACCTATACCGGCTCCGATCTCGAAGGGGAGCCCCTCACATTGTCCGGCAAAGTGCTGCTCCCGGCGAAAGGCAAGATCAAAAACATGGTGATCGTAAGTCACTGGACCATCGGGGCCACCCGCGAATGCCCGTCGGAGTGTTTCCCCTTGGAAGGCATTCTGGCATCGAAAGGCTATGCCGTGGTGATGGCCGACTACATCGGATACGGGGTCACGGCAAACCGCATACATCCCTACATGCACATCACAAGTACGGCTGGCAGCGTGGTGGAGATGGCCATGGCCGTGAAGCCCTATTTGGAAGCGATTGACCGGAAACCCGAAAGCGACAAAGTCATTCTGGTCGGATACTCGCAGGGAGGCTCCACCACCTTGGGCGTGATGAACATCCTGCAAAATGGATTCAAGACCCAGTTGCCCATCGAGATGGTGTATGCCGGCGGCGGTCCCTACGACCTTGCGGCCACGTTTGATGTGGCCATGCTGGAAGACAAGACCGGCATCCCCTGCGCCATCCCGATGATCGTGCAAGGTCTTAACGAAGGCGAAGAGTTGGGCTTGAATCTCAGCGATTTTTTTACGCCGCTGCTGATGGAACATCTGGACGAATGGATTAACTCGAAAAAATACTCCGTGGGAGAGATCAACACCCTGCTGAATGCCCAAAAGGTGAGCGACCTGATGACCCCAGTGGGACGCGACAAGAGCAATCCCGAGACCGCAGAGCTCTATCGGGCATTGATGTGGAACTCCATCCTCTTCTTCACGCCTCGCGCCCCCGTCTATATCTTCCACAGCATGGATGATAACACCGTGCCTTTCGCCAACGCCCTCAAGGCTGAGCAATATTTCAAAGGGAACAATGTCACCTACGACTTCGACCACTACGGCAACCACCAATCCGGAGCCGTAAAATTCATTCTCAAAGTTTATAAAAACTTATAGAACAAAAAATTACGATTATGAAACGGATATTATCAATACTTGTCCTAAGTCTGTTGCTGTTTGCGGGCTGCCAGAAAGAAGAACTACTCCCCACTGAACTTAAAGCGAAAGTGGAAACGGTGACGGGCACCCGTGTACGGTTCACCGTGGCCCCGACAAATCCGCACGCCTACTATGGCTACATCATTATTAATGCAAACGATGGAAGTTACGACAACTCGTTAGCAGAAATCTGCAAAGAGGAAATAGAGCTGATGGAAGACGCCTATGCCAATTTTGAGGGTGCCAGCTTCCTGGATGTTTTTTTCTATCGTGGAAGCAGACAATTCAGCATAGGGACGCTGTATGACGACATGGATTACAAGCTAATCGTCTTCCAAATCAACCCCAAGACGCATGAGCTCATCGGAGAGCCGATTAGCACATCTTTTCACACCAAGCCAGTACCCGCACGCGACCTGCATTTTGACATCAGTTCCGAAGGGGACGTAATCAGCATCACGCCTTCCGACGACAACCTCAGATACGTTTGGCAGTATGAAGAATCCGACATGATTTACTACCAATACGGTGCAGCTACTAGCTATCTGTACTCGGTCGTGGGAATGTATCAGGAATACGGATTCTTGGATTACTACTATTATATAGGCCCAAGCGAAGTGGACTTATTGCATGAGAACAACATGGAGGACGGCACCCAATATACGCTCGTCATCTGCGGTTGCGAGGAGGGCGAGCTCACCAGCGTCTCGACCATTGTGAAATTCATTTACCATCCAGGGAACATCGTGCTGCTGGAAATTGAAGAAGGGGACGAATGGTAGAGACGCGGCGCGCCTTGTCTCTACGTGAAACGACAAAAAAACGGAAGATCGAAATCTTCCGTTTTTTGTTTTTGTAGGAAACGCCATTATTCGAAAGAAAGGATGGCTTCCTTGATGATGGCGATAGCTTCGCGGAGTTCCTCCTCGGTGATGACCAACGGGGGAGCGAAACGGATGATGTGCTGGTGGGTCGGTTTGGCGAGCACGCCGAGGTCACGCATCTTCTCGCAAACGTCCCAAGCTTCCTTGCCGTTCGTGGGTTGGATGATGACGGCATTGAGCAAACCTTTACCACGCACTTGCTTGATCATCGGGCTGTTAACCTTGCTCATCTCCTCACGGAAGATCTTGCCGAGGTATTCAGCGCGCTCAGCGAGCTTCTCTTCCTTCACCACTTCGAGGGCGGCGATACCGACGCGGCAAGCGACCGGGTTGCCACCGAACGTGGAGCCGTGCTCACCGGGCTTGATGTTCAACATGATGTCGTCGTCAGCCAAAACGGCGGAAACGGGCATCGTACCACCGGAGAGAGCCTTACCGAGCACGAGGATGTCGGGACGGACACCTTCGTGATCGCAAGCCAGCATCTTACCCGTACGGGCGATACCGGTCTGCACCTCGTCGGCGATGAACAGCACGTTGTGAGCCTTACAGAGGTCGTAACATTTCTTCAGATAGCCTTCGTCCGGCACATAGACACCAGCCTCACCCTGAATGGGTTCCACGAGGAAACCGCAAACCATCGGATCTTCAAGGGCCTTTGCCAAAGCATCGACATCGTTGTAGGGGATCTTGATGAATCCCGGGGTGAACGGGCCGAAACCTGCGTAAGCGTCAGGATCGATGGAGAGAGAGACGATGGTGATGGTACGACCGTGGAAGTTGCCTTCGCAGACGATGATCTTGGCCTGGTTCTCAGGAAGACCTTTCTTGTCGTAACCCCAACGACGGCAGAGTTTCAGAGCGGTCTCGTCAGCCTCGGCACCGGAGTTCATGGGGAGCACCTTGTCGTAGCCGAAGGTCTCGGTGACGTATTTCTCGAACGGTCCGAGACAATCGTTGTAGAAAGCGCGGGAGGTGAGGGTCACCTTCTGAGCCTGGTCGATCATAGCGTCGATGATCTTCGGGTGGCAGTGACCTTGGTTCACTGCGGAATAAGCGGAAAGGAAATCGAAGTATTTCTTACCTTCCACGTCCCACACGAAGGGGCCTTTACCTTTGGCGATGACCACGCCCAGGGGATGATAATTGTGCGCGCCATAACGGGCTTCCATGTCCATTGCCTGCTGGCTTGATGTAATTTTTTCTACCATACTTTTATAATTTTATGAGTTAAAAACTTTATCCCAAAATAACGAGCGGCAAAGATACGATTTTTTTCACACAAAACACCCCTTTTTTATTTTTTGGCTATTGGCTATTGGCAGTTGGCTTTTAACTATTGACTGTTGGCCAAAAGCTAAAAGCTAATGGCTAATAGCCAAAAAAAAATAGTATCTTTGCGCTTTTAAAATATAAGGTATAAAGATGGCGAATGGCGGCATAAAAAAGGCTCTTAAAATCACGGCGTGGGTCGTCGGGGTGTTCCTCGCGCTGGATCTGCTGCTCGTGGGATTGCTGTTTGTGCCCGCCATCCAAACTTTTGTGGTTCATAAAGTTACATCTACCATTAGCGAAAAATGGGGTACCGAAATTTCCATTGGCGACATCCGGCTCACCCCAAGTCTGAAGCTGGCGGCGCATGAGGTGACCATCAAGGACCACCACAACCAGAAGATGATCTATTCCGGCACCGTGAAGGGCCGTTTGCGCAAAATCGAGACCAAACCTTTCCACCTCGGGCTCCGCGACGTGTCGTTCGATGACCTCGATATCGTGCTGCGCATTTACAAAGGCGAAGACACCATCAACATCGCTAAATGGGCCTCCGTTTTCAAAACAGACAAAGAACACAGCGGCTTCAAACTCACCACCAACAAGGTGGAAATCACCCACGGACGCTTCGTACTCATCAACGACAACAAACGTGTGGTGTATAGCACTGCCGGTCAACCCGACATCGACTACGCCTTCTTCGAGCTGGCAGACTTGAACGTCAAGGCCAAGGACTTCGTGCTTTTGAACGACGATATCGGCATGGATATCAAGAAGTTGTCCTTCAACCAATACGGCGGATTCAGCCTCAAGAAATGTTCCGGAGACTTCCATATCAGCGGTAAAGATCTGACCTTCAACAAACTGAAGCTAAAGACGGACCAAAGCGACCTGGACTTGGACCTCCAGTTCAAATACAATGAGTGGAAAACCTACGCGGAATTTCTGGATTCCGTGCTTATCACCGCCAAAATCCGTCCTTCGACGCTGGCCATGGACGACATTGCCGGCTTCGCGCCCGCCATCCGAGGCATGAACGAAATCTTCCAGCTGGAGGCCGACAGCGTTTATGGCGTAGTCACCGACTTCCAACTGCAGAATGTGAGGGCCGGTTGGGAAGAGCGCAATCTCGTGCAAGGCGACATTGCCATCCGCGACGTCATCGACTTCCTGAACGCCACTTTCGATGTCGCACTCGACTCCACCGTCTTCCACCTGCCTGATTTGGCGAAGTTCACCCTGCCGCGCGGCAAAACCATCCACACCAGCACCCTCTTGAACAAGGTCGGAACGGCCACTGTATCGGGCACCTTCATCGGCACCCTGCCCCATTTCGATGCGGACCTGAAGACCTCGTCAAACTTTGGCAACGTCAACGCACTGCTCTCCACCACCTCTGACGGCGGGCATCTCGCCTTCGACGGCAAAGTCTCCTCCCCGAACTTCAACCTCGCCAAACTCCTGAACGACGGCAAGACCTTCGGCCCCTGCAATGTGGACGTTTCCTTCGATGGGCGCACCGCCTCCACCGGGTTCACCGCCAAAAACCTGAAGACCGTGCAGGCGCACCTCGACGGCGACATCACCCGGTTCCCGCTCATGGGCTACCCGCTGCGCAACATACGCGTGGAAGGCGACTACCAGAAAGGCTTCTACAACGCCAATCTCATCGCCCACGACCCCAACCTGCAATGCGAGGTCGTGGCCCAACTGGATAACTCCCAAGAAGTTCCATTCCTTCAAGGCAGCATCTCACAACTGCTGCTCAATGCCGGTACCATCGGTAAAATTCTGCCGCAGGCCGACACCCTCAACCCCGAAGGCATAGAGTCGTTGATCGCCTTCCTGCAACGCAACCCGGACATGCAGCTCACCTTCGACCAATTCCAAGTTGCACTGCATGGCAACAACTTGGACAACATCAATGGTTTCCTCGGCTGCGACAACCTCAAGCTGAAATTCAAGGAGGACAGCCTGTATAACGACCGGCTCCGTCTCACCACCTTCAACCACGAGCGGTATCACAAATACATCCTCACCTCGAACATCGCCAACGCCACCTTCGAATCCACCTATCCGCTGGCCTCCGTCAAGGATTCCCTGCAGAACATCGCTCACAACCTCTTCCCCTCGCTGGTCTCCGCCGCCAAGAGCACCTACGAGTTCTTGAATTCAGACACCCTGATGACCGGAAGCGTCAACCATGAAGACTACATCAAATTCAACCTGAGCACCTACAACACGCGCTCCCTCACGAAGTTGATACTCCCCAACATGTTCATCTCACCCAGCTCTTCGGTTTTGGTCGATATTCGCGCCGACCATTCCGCCGACAAAATCGAAATCGGACTTCCCTTCTTCGGCATACGCAACAAGCTGAGAGTCTATAACTTCCGTGCCAATGGCGGATCTGCGGAGAACAGAGCCATGGTGCTGAACATGCAAGGCGACTCCGTGCTCGTCCTTATGGGCAAAAACAACCTGCTTTTCGAGGATGTGAGCATCGATGCCAGTGCTTTGAATGACATTATATCCTGTAAACTAGACTGGTACAACCCCTTCAACTCCGAAGGCAACAGTTCCGAATTGGCCGGGACCGTCAACATTTCCAAGGCCAATGACATCGTCATCCAACTGCAGCCTTCCAAGATATTTTTGAAAGACTATGAGTGCCACTTCAACGACGAGAACGCCATCCACATCAAACCGCACCGCTATCAGATAGACAATCTGGTGTTTTCGACCCAAGGTAGTTCCGTAGCGGTGAACGGCACTTACGACACGAAGGATTCGAGTCGGCTCACGGTGGCCGCCAAGAGTATCGATGTCTCGCTCATCAACCCGCTGCTGAACGGGATGTCCTTTGACGGAACCCTGTCGGCGGACCTGAATCTGGCGAACCGCAACGGAAGCCGTCTGATCTATGGCAAAACCATCGCCCAAGACTTTGTCATGAACAACACCAAACTGGGCGACCTCTTCCTGATGGCCGGCGTTGACAAGGAAAACGACCTGCGGTTCTGGGGCGGCATGTTCAACAGTCCGGATTCGGTCCTTGACTACGACTACCTGACCAACTATTCCGTTCGGAGTTTCCAGGCCGAGGACGATATTATCGCCAATATTTCAGGCACATACAGCAAGCATAATTTTGTCGCGAAGGCCACTTTCGACTCTCTCGCGGCAGGCTTTCTGGAGCCGTTCCTGTCAAGCTTCTGTGACCATTTCCAAGGATATGCCTCCGGCGAATTATCCTTCCATTACACCCCTGAATCCTCTTTCCTTGACGGCACAGTACATGTGGAAGAGGCCGAAATGGGCATTGCCGCCTTGGGAGCCCGATTTTTCGTCAACGATCAGGACATTGTTTTCAACAAAGAGGGAATTTCCTTCCCCAACATGATCATCACCGACAAAGACCAAAATACGGCCACGCTCACCGGCTACATCCATCATAACATGTTCAAGGACATGCAATTGGATCTGATGATTAACACTGACCGTATTATGGCTCTGAACACGCCGCGCACCACCAACTCCGTCTTCTATGGAGTCGGCTATGTGCAAGGCGATGTGCATATTTTAGGCAAAAGCGGCCATCTCTCGTTTGTTGGGCCGGACATCAAAACCCTCAAAGGATCAACGATTGTGCTGCAGGTATCCTCCACCAATTCCGCCGCCGAGACGAACTTCATCCAGTTCCAGCCTAGGCAAACCGAAGAGACTTTGATTACGGAAAAGGAAGAGCCTACCTCCTCCACCGAGCTCACTTTCGACTTCACCTTCCATGTCACCAACGATGCCGACGTGGTGCTACAGCTCGAATCCATCGGTGGCACGGTGAACGCACGCGCGGACGGCCGTTTCCAACTGCTCTACAACAGCAACAACGGACTTAACCTCTACGGAAATCTGTCGTTGCATTCCGGAGACGTCAAAATATCCCTGCTCAATGCCGTAAACACCAAGTTCACGATGAATCCTGGAGGCTCCATCAACTTCGACGGTCCGCTGGAGAACATGACGGTGAACCTGTCGGCTTACAAGAGTTCCAAAACCACCCTGACGAACATCCTTCCAGACGCAGATATTACCGGCAGTGTCGATGTCAATGCCATCATCCGTTTGAGCGGCCCGCTAATGCAGCGCATCGAGCCCTCGTTCTCCTTCGACCTGCCCAATAGCAGCAGCACCACCCGTGATCTGTTCTATTCAGCTATTGACACGATGAACACCGAGAACGTCACCAAACAATTCGCCTACTTTATGGTCACCAACACCTTCATGCCCGAATCCATGTTCAGCGGCATGGGTAACGGATTGAGCGGCATGAACCTCGTCAGCAATATGGTCAACAACCTGTTAAGCAATGTGATTGACAGCAAGAAGGCCTCCTTCGGCATTACCTACAACCAGGCTACGGAACGCACTTCAGCTGAGTACGGTCTCAACGCCAACGCCAACCTGCTGAACAACCGCATGATCATGTCCACCCGCATAGGCTATTATGACGACCGCCAAGCCTCGGCCTACAACAACATTTACGGCGATCTGACCGTGGAATACTTCATCAACGAAAAAGGAACTTGGAGGGTCAAGGCGTTCACTTATATCGGCGAACGCGACGACAACTACTATTACTATACCAGCAGCGACAGCTACAACAACTATGTGGCCGGTGTCGCCCTGGCCTACAAACAAGATTTCGACTCAATCCGTAGGAAAAAAGATAAAGAGAAGACCGGAAAAACTAAATCCAAGACAAAATCCAAAGCCAACGCCGATGAAGAACAGCCGAAATAATCTTCTTTTCTAATACAGCTAATTTTAGTATTTTTGCCGCCCAAAAATTATAGAGAATGTCATTCACTAACCCCTTGATGCTTATAGGTCTCGTCGCCATTCTGGTGCCGATCATCATACATCTTTTCAATTTCAGAAGATACAAGACAGCCTATTTCTCCAACGTGCAGATGTTGGAGGATATCCAAAAGAAAACCAAACGAGCCTCGCAAGTCCAGCAACTCATCGTATTGATGCTGAGAGTCTTGGGTATTGCCTGCCTCGTACTTGCCGCCGCCCAGCCCTTCTTGCGCGGCAGCAATAGTGCAGAAAAAAAAGGCAACGTAATTTCCATCTTTGTGGACAACTCCTACTCCATGGAGGCCGACAGCAAGAACGGCTCGCGGCTCTTCGATGCCGTGGATGCCGCCAAGAACATCGTGCAATCCTTCGGTTTTTCTGACGACTTTGTGCTCACCACGCAAGATTTCACCGGCGAGGAGTCCCATATTCTCAACAAAGACCAGATGCTGGAGCTGTTAGACCGCATTGCCGTGTCGCCCAACAGCCACTCCTTCAAAGAGATCCGCACCTTCGAGAACCACACGCTCCAAGGCTCTCAAAAAGAGAATGTTATCCACTACTATATCTCTGATTTTCAGAAAAACAACTACGACTTGTCCGTGCTGCGGAACGACTCCTCCACCCATATCGGGCTGATTCCTGCGCCAGCCGAACAGCTCAACAACGTGGCTATCGATAGCTGTTGGTTCTTAACGCCCATCTTCAAGCTTGACAATACGGTCACTCTCATCGCCCGCGTGCACAACTACGGCAGCGAAGAGGTGCAGAAAGTACCTGTGAAACTACACGTTAACGACAAGCAGAAGGCCATCGCCGCCATTGACATCGCGGCGGGTGGTTACGTGGACTGCCACCTGACCTACCGCATTGACGAAAGCGGCACCAACTGCGGCAAGGTGAGCATCGAAGATGCGCCCATCACCTTTGACGACGAGCTCTATTTCACCTACGAAGTGTCCGACAACAGCGTCGTCACGGTCATCTACGACAAAGATCCCAACCGGTTCCTTACCGCACTCTACGGCAAGGATTCCGTATTCACTTACCAGCCCATGGGTTACCAGCAGATCAACTACAGTGCCCTGAGACAGAGCGCGGTAGTCGTTCTTAACGAAGTGCCGAGCATCTCCTCCGGTCTGGCTGACGAGCTCACCAAGTTCGTGAACGCCGGCGGCACACTGTTGGTGTTCCCAACGGAAAAAGCCGACAAGAGCGTCAACGCCCTGCTGCAGAGCCTGCAGGCGGGCCACTACGGCAATCTGGTCAAGAAAACGCTGAAATGCCAACGACTGAACACCGAGAGCATCTACTTCAAAGGGGCGCTGGAGACGCAGGATTCGCGCATTGACATGCCGCAGACGCTGCAGCATTTCGCCATCGCGGGTGGTGCCAACGGCAGCGAGACCATCATGGCGTTGGAGGACAACTCCCCGATGCTGATCTCCTACCCTGCCGGCAACGGCAAGGTCATCCTCTCCGCCGTGGCCCTCAACGACGACTTCGGTAATGCTCACCGTCACGCCCTCTTCTTCGTGCCGCTGCACAACATCGGCATCATGAACGCGGCGCAGCAGAAGCTTTACAACGTCATCGGTCTGGATCAAATGCAACGCGTGATACTGCCCAGCGACCGTTCCGACGAAGCTGTAGTGCTGCGCGCACGCAAGGGCAACGAGGAGTTCATCCCCGAACAGCGCCGACTGGGCAACGAAACTGCCCTCTATTTCCACAACCAGGCGCACACCAGCGACTGGTACGACATCATGCGGGGCGGACAGGTCTTGGGAACGCTGGCCTTCAACTTGAGTCGCCGCGAATCCGACCTCGCCTGCTACAGTGAAAGTGACCTGAAGAAAACGGCCGATGAACTCGGCGACAACATCGCCGTCATCAGTGCAGACACGAAAAACATCGCCAAGAGCGTCAGCGACCGCCTGAACGGCAAACCGCTGTGGCCGTGGTTCGTCATCCTCTCATTGCTCTGCTTCCTCGCGGAAATCGCCGTGCTACGGTTCTGGGGAAAACCGGCGTTGAACGAGTAGAGACGCGGTGCACCACGTCTCTACAGGCAACAGGCAAAAGCAGGGGGCGGAATTTTTTTCGTCCCTTTGTTGTTTTCGCACAATGTTTGGTATATATAAAAAATGTATTTTTGCCTTTGCAAAAGAAGACGATGATGAGCACAGAAATGACAGAAACCATCCGCGAGTATTTCAAGACCCAGCCGGTGTTGAAGGCCTGGATTTTCGGCTCGTATGCGTGTGGGGAAGAGACGGCCGACAACAACAAAATATTAATTTATGAGAGAGCAAGATAGAGAACAGTATCTGTCTGAAATGGACGAACAATAAATACAAAGAATCCCAATTTTTCACCAAACCCCAGAAGAACACCAAAAAGAAAAACTGAAATTATAACATATTGACGGAAATGTTGAAACGCAAAACATTGCCATCCGCGGGGAATGCAACGATTTTCCCACGGTGTAGAGACGCAAAATTTTGCGTTTACCTCAATCGTTGAAAAAACAAAAACCTTGAACAAAAAAAAACGGCGATTTTGCCGTCAGAACCTTAAAAACAAAAATAATGACAAACGAATTATTCAAAAACCGGTATCGCATACCGTCCACACGCGCACCTTGGCACGATTACAGGCATGGAACCTATTTCGTGACCATCTGCACAAAAACAAGAGAACATTCCTTCGGGGAAATCATAGACGATGGCTTTGGTGACCCCATAATGAGGTTGTCGGCGATTGGCGAATATGCCGATATGTGCTGGCGCGAAATCCCGTTACATTTTCCGCATGTCCAAAATCTTCACGGGATTTTGGCCATCAATCCCATTTCAGAGACGCAAAATTTTGCGTCTCTACAACATGGGCAATCGCAACGGGATAGGGAAATACGACAAACTGACAACGTCATTATGCCAAACAACCGATTTGGTCCCCAATCGAAAAATCTAGCATCGGTGATACGCGGGTTCAAAATCGGTGTCACCAAATTCGCACGGCAAAACTGCATTCCCTTTGAATGGCAACCCCGATACTACGAACACATTATCCGAAACATGGATGAATTGTATTTCATCACGGGTTACATTGAAAACAATGTGGCCAATTGGGATGAGGACAGATTTTATGGGTAACGCACATGAAAATGGCGAATGGCGACCGCAATATTGTAATCCGCCCGAGGGAAACGCAACGATTCTCCCACGGTGTAGAGACGCATAATTATGCGTCTCCATGATTATGCGTCTCCAATATTTTTGCGTCTCTACAAATTGCGCAATACCATAATTTT
>CADAPW010000023.1 GCA_902789915.1 uncultured Bacteroidia bacterium
TGGGCACCATCAACAAGCCCCGATGGCGGAATTGGTAGACGCGTACGTTTCAGGTGCGTATATCGAGAGGTGTGCAGGTTCGACTCCTGTTCGGGGCACGCTCAACAAAAATCCCTAACTCTGAAAATCAACGAGTTAGGGTTTTTTCTTACCCAAAAGTCCCCCTGCCGTGTCAACCACGTGTCAACCGATTTTCAAAAATTTGCACAATCGTTGACACCATCCCAGAAAATTCTTGTCAAAATCGATGACTTTTTTCTCTCCGTTGACACGGATTCCGCATTCCTTTACCCCTAAAGGAGTTGCTCACGAACGTCCACTTTTTTGCCTATACTTGTGACTGAAACACCGGTCGCCACCGCGACCCTCAAATCTTTTCAGTTATGGCTCATCTAAGATTCCAATTCGCGAAAAGGAAATCAGTGGCCGATTTCGTTTCCGAAAACCTTCCCAACCAATTCCTTTACCATTGCCTCAAGGCCCACGTCAACCTTCCAGATGAATCCATCCTGGAAGCTTTCAACGAGGCATACCAAACCTGCATCAATGTCCTGGCCGAGCCTGGCATCGAAACCGCCCGAAGCGCAACCCTCCCAGCGATGGGAGGGATGGCACCTCGATCTTCCCTCCTTCATTATTGCTTCGTCTACTACTTGTTATCATTCCACGAAGAGGCCGCCTTGCTGCGGCCTTTTTTGTTGAATGTGCGCGCCATGCTCGAAGCTCAGATGCCCGAGTTGTCTTCTCACCTGATAGAGGATGCCGACAAACTGTCTCAGGAGTTCCCTGGCACCATCAGCTTCGATGAGCATCCATTCCTGCCTCTGCCGCAGTCCGGCAATTCCCTTGCCGATTCCCGTTACGTCAAAATCCCGACGCTCATCCTACTCGCTGAGCGCTTGCCTCCCGATGACGCAAATCTGGTCTTGGACATCATCAGTGCCGCCATCGCCTTCGACAGAAGCGACTGGCATACAATCCTTGAAATGGCCAAGGATCACGCCTTCCTGCGCTCAAAGACCCTTCTTTACGTAAGCAGATTCCACCTCCGCGATGGCCAAACCACCAGGTTTATAAAAATCTTGCGGACGATGTGGCTGCTTAATATCTTTATCGATGAGAGAAACCAATACGCACCGAAATTTGAAGACGTAGCTTATTCTTTCCTTTGTTTGCTGAATACACAGAAGGCCTCGACAATCAGCAATCTGCTTTATGAGGGCCGTAAAGTAAAATTGGAAACATACTTGAAAGACTTCGATAAAATGAAAAAAGACGCTCGCGAGTATTTCTTTAAGGGAGAAGGCAAAGAAGACGAAACGGATGAAAGTACCGATGCTAAGGAATACTCACAAGGCGAGTTGGAAATGTAAAAAAACGACTTTAGTCCAGCCTTAGTCAAGGGATTTGTTGTCAACAACTCCCCACCTTTGCCCACGATTTAACCACCGTGGGCTTTTTCTTTATAGGTACCGTGAAGATGGTCCACGCCAAAACTTAATACAATGTTAGACAAAATCACATTTGACCAGCTTCCTGAAGCCGTCTCCGACATCCTCGACGGCATCGCAGAGATCAAATCCATCTGCGAAGACATCCGTGGGAAAAAGTCCGACAAAGACGTTTACATGACCATTGAGGAATTGTGCGCCTACCATCCTGCCCATCCTTCCCATCAAACCGTTCGCCGCTGGAAGCGGCTCGGTTACATACCTTTTTATAAAGATGAAGAAACCCGCCGCGTCAAGTTCAAGAAGTCTGAAATCGACGCTTGGATAGCATCAAGCCGCCACATGTCGCGTGAGGAGCTTAATGCCATCGAAGATGCCAAAATCCTTGCACAACGGCGACAATTGGAATTTGGAGGCCTTGATGATGACGACGAATGACGACACCAACGCCTGCCCAGTCCTGTATGACTGGATAGAGATGTCCGACCTGCTCATCATGCTTCACATCACCCGCAACACCCTTAGAGAGTGGAGCATCGAAGGTGAGCTGAAGTGCAGCCGGATAAAGAACCGAGTCTATTTCTTGCGCCAAGACATTGAGCGCTTTCTTTACAATCATTACCAAATCTACAAACCATGAACACCGACAAAACTACTGCCCCAGCTATGTATTTCTGGGGAACTCCCGACAACTACGCCGTCAAACCGTCGCCCACGTGTGACCTAAAGAACATGCCAGCCTTTTCCATATTCAGGCGACCCATTACCAACAAATATCCCTACCAGGTAGTAAACCTGATTGATGTCTACAATTACATCATCTGCAACTACGCCAAAGACCGAACCAACCAGTACCGCACCATCAAGGATGATCGGTACCGCCGTCAGTTCAAGGCCGACATGTTTGACTATTGCACCTTCTCAGGCATCTTCTCGGTCCGCACCGATAAGGCCATCATTCAGCATTCTGGGCTTATCTGCCTTGACTTCGACCACCTGAAGGATGTCGAAGGCACTTTTGAGGCCCTTAAGCAAGACCAGTACTTTGAAACGCTGTTGCTCTTCCGCAGTCCGTCTGGCGACGGTCTCAAATGGGTCATATCCTTCCACGACTCGTTTTTCCGTTACGGCAAGGACGGCGAGTCATACGGTGATTATCAGGTCAGGTTTTTTGCTGGCCTCTACAATTACATCTTCAACCATTACGATGTGCAAATTGACCGCAGCTGCCGTAACCTTTCCCGCGCCTGTTTCCTGCCTCATGACCCCGCAGCCTTCCTCAATCCCTCCTTGCTATGAAAAAAGAAGTATTCAATCCTGATGACTGGAACACTGCCCCGTCGGAGAAAGTGCCGCAAGCACTTTCTCCTTCCGTGGCCGCATCGTCCAATCTCTCCGCCATCCTCGCTTTGGTGGATGCTGTCGAGGCCTCAGGCATCGACATCACGCCCACCTACTCGGAATGGCTGTCCATTGCCTTTGCGCTCGTGTCTGAGCTCGGCGAAGATGGCCGTGCCATCTTCGACCGCCTCAGCCGCTTCAATCCGCACTACGAACCTGCTGAGACCGACCGTCTGTATTCCCATTGCCTCCATGATGGGAGCCGTGAAATCACCATCGCTTCGCTGTTTCACATCGCAAACCTTCACGGTGTGCGATGGAAACAGCTCCGCTCGTCCTCACAACTTCAATTTGAGGACGGTGAGGATGTGAGGATGTCAAAATCCGTCAAAACTGATGTTTTGCCGACTTCTGTCACACCATCTTCTATTGAAGAAGTGTCAAAACCCGTCAAAATCGACACTTTTTCGCAAACCGTCCGTGAGCAGCTGCCCGACATACTGAAACGAATCGTCGCCGATTCCGTTTCAGATGTCGACGCAGATCTGCTCATCCTCGGCTCTCTTACTGTCTTCTCGGCCTGCCTTCCTAATGTCTACGGCGTGTATGATCGCCGTGAAGTCTTCTCCAACCTCTTCCTGTATGTCACTGCCCGGGCATCGGCTGGCAAAGGACGGCTTTCCTTGTGCCGGCATCTCGCTGCGCCGCTGCATCGGGAACTCCGTGATCAATACAGCAAGTCCATGGAAAAGTACAAGCACGACCAGCTGCAGTATGTCCTGAACAAGAAGAAAGGCGAAGCGACAGAGCCGCAAGAACCACCTTTCCTCACTTTGTTCATCCCCGCCAATAGCACGGCTACCGTGGTCTATCAAACGCTCAGCCAAAACAACGGTGTCGGCCTTCTGTTCGAGACAGAAGGCGACACCTTGGCCAACGCATTCAATTCTGACCTCGGCAACTACTCAGACGGATTCCGCAAAGCGTTTCACCACGAAACGATTTCCTACCTCCGCAAGAAAGACCGTGAATATGTGGAAATCGCCAAGCCCAAGTTCTCGGCCATCCTGTCCGGCACCCCGCAGCAGGTCTTCAACCTGATACCATCCGCTGAAAACGGCCTTTTCAGCCGTTTCATCTTCTACGTCATGCCCACCGAAGTTGTCTGGCACGACATGTTCGATGAGCAAGAGACCACCGCCGATGAGCTGTTTAAGGAAATAGGGAAGGACTTCTACCAGTTCCACAAGATGCTGGCCTCGCAGTATATCCGTTTCACGCTCACCGCCGACCAGCGGCGGCAGTTCAACGACTTCTTCACGCAAACGCAAGCCGACTATGCGGCCATGTACGGCGACGACATCATTGCTTCCGTCCGTCGCCTGGGCCTCATCCTGTTCCGCTTCGCTATGATCCTTACCGTCCTCCGTCAGATGGACGATGGCGCCTTCCCGTTGCCTTTTGGCAACGAGGAAGGCCATCGTGCCGATGCCGTCCTGACCTGTGCTGATGCCGACTTTGCCACCGCTCTTGCGATGGTCAAAGTCCTGCTGCAGCACTCGGCAACGGTCTTTCAGTCCCTGCCTCGCCACGACTTCTATAAGCCCCGTGGCCACCGCAGCACCAACGACAAACGCCAAGCGTTTTTCGTTGCCTTGCCCGACACCTTCGACCGTGCCGCCTACCTTCAGGCAGCCGCTTCGCTCAGCATCTCGGAGAAAACCGCTGAGCGGTACATCTCCGAACTCTGCAAGTCTGGCCTCCTGGCTCACCCTGCCATCGACAATTACCAAAAGAACCCCGCAGGGGTGTCCCGACCTTAACCAGGGGTTTCTACCCCTGGCATCAACACACATGTATAATCACTAATCCCTAACAAAATGAATATCCAAGTAGTTCCTCCCACAAACATCAAGAGCTTCATAGCCGACATGGCCGAAGCTTACCAAGTCGCCTATGAATACCGATTCGGTCAAATCGATTACCGATGCATCGATGCGAAATTCATTTCTCGTGTCTGTTACAAACGCCATTGCCTCTACTTCGAGGTCGTTGAGGACGGCAAGCGTCTCGGCGGCCTAATCCTGTCCCTAATCCGTAATGGCAAATGCGCCAGAATGTTTTTCATGTTCACCAAGTCCGAACTTCAAAACCGTGGCATTGCCACCTTCCTCTGGAATGAGTTGAGGGAGTTAATGCCTGGTGTGAAAACTTTCACGGCAGTAGCCCCTTATTTCGCCGTCCCAGCCATCCATTTCTTGGTAAACAAGTGTCATTTCAAAATCATCGAGTTTATCAACTCGGTCAATTCTCCAAAGGATTATGCAAAAGACGAAATCAACGACCCTTGGTCTGATGGTTACTTCTACTTTGTGAAAAGAGTCTCAAAAGTGATTCCAGTAGGAAAGTCTAAACCCGCATCGAGCCATCCTGGCGGGATGCCAAAATCATAACCCTGAAAGGGTGACCCGACTTTAACCAGGGGTTTCAACCCCTGGGCATCCACATCAGTCATATCAGTCCTATAACTCTTATCATCATGAAAGTAATCATCCACATCGAAACCTTCACCACAGCCGCGTACCGCGCCATCCGTCCCGCCCTCGTGGCCTCAATTGATGGCTTCCTCGGCGTATGCGATAAAACCTTTTCGGCCACTATCAAGCAATCTGATTACGCCTACCTCGTCGATGTCGTCAAACACGCAGCGCAAAGCGCAGGTGTTGACCACTCCGAGTATGCCATCATCAACCTGCAAAGAATCACACCGAACCCTGGAGGGGTGCCACGACATTAGGCAGGTGGTATAAACCCCTGCTTTTCGTAAAAACATCATTCGTCAATCACCATCAAAGCCCCCACCATCGTTGATGAGCGGGGGCTTTAAATGTCAAAATCCGTCAATTCCAGTATTTTGACATCCTCACTTCCTCAAATCCTCAAATCCTCAAAATCAGTTTTTCGTTTTTCAGTATGACACTGGTGTAAAAACCAAAAACCGTTCTAAAAACACTCTAAAAACCATCGTGTTTTTATCGGTTTTTATTAACTATTTGATTATCAATAAAAAGACTGTTTTTCTAAAAACCATTCTAAAAACCAAAGCCCGTTTTCAACGCATTTTTTTGGTTTTTATACTTATAGAACAAGCCGATATTGTGTCCATCGTTTTTGTCCTAATTGCTCAATTCGGCCTTCTTTAATCAGCTCTTGCATCTGTCGTTGCAATTTCCTGTACGGTATTTCCTCGCCAATCCTCACATGAATGTCATGCAACCCACACGGCTGATATATCTTCAGGTCCTCTATGATCAATTCCTTGATTCTGTAATTCTCAATCCGCTTCAATGATGTGCGACCTCTGTAACCGCTATCTTTCAGCAGACGAGGCTCAACCCTGTATTCTTGCGCTTTGGAATGAGAGTTGTCGGTAACGACAATGCCCTTGTCAATCAAAGGCTTCAGCCAAGGCCGAAGCGCGTCACCATCTTTGATGTTGAGTGCCGTGAGAAGCTGACTGGCCGTCATGCTCTCATTCTGCGCAATCAAGCCCAAGCAAATGATCTGTTTCTGCTTCAGCTCAAAATTCTGGAAAGCCGTCTGCATGATTTTGATGGTCTCTCGGTTCAGGATCCTTCGCTCCACAATAGCCGTAACGCTATCCTCGCCTTCTTTCACTCTCGGCAATGGTTTACCCTGAGAAAGCAGTTCCTCATACATCATGTCATAACCTGAGCCTTCGCGTTCCATCAGGTGCAAAGCATAAAACAGATTGGCCAAATGCTCATTCCGTTTCTTGGTCGTGTGCAGTATGTTTTGAGGTGTCACGCCTAAAGGCAGTCTGCCTGGATTAGTCACCTCGATCCTATCCGGATAGATGTTGACGAACACATCACCACGCATCGTATATTGACGGTGAGCCAAGGCATTGCCCAACAGCTCTCTGACCACCTTTTCTGAATAAGCCGGAATGTTGCGGCGATACATTCCTTCGCTGATTTCCGTGCTCTCTTTCCATTCAGGGATGTCAGCCCAAATCCCATCAATGATTTCCTGCGGATTCTTGCTGTAGTCATCCCACAACCATTTGTTCACCTTCTCTCCCAATTCGTCATATTTGATGCACTGGACTACAGGTGAATTCAACAGCTTGCCGCGCTGGGTCTGTTTACCGATGAAAAGCACTCCAAGGTTGGTCAGTTTTCCCGTTTCTTCATCAGTCAAAGAAAAGTAATCCAACAGTTCTTTGTCGTCTTTTTGTTTCACAAAGTCCGACACACGGTCAGAACCACGCAGTTCTTCCAATAGCCCCTTCAGTTTCTTTTTGTCGCAATCCGTCCACATATAGGAAGTCAGCATATCTTCCCAACGAACTGTTCCTTTCTCTTCTGCCAAACGGGCAATGTCCTCGGGACCAACAGGCATAGAGTTGTCGCCAACCCTCAAATAGATTTTCCCCGATGAAGTAGCGGCTATGGCATTGGGATTGCGGAGGATGTGCAGCCGCAGAAACTCGCCGCCATTTTTGGCGGTTAGTACCTCAGTGTTCACCATCACGCCTTGTGTGAGGCCACTGATTCTGTTCACCACTGTGACAGGTAAGGCCTCATCCACTTTCTGGCCTTCAGGCGGAAGCTGCTCGTTGTCTTCAATGCCAAAGTCAATCACACCACCTTCCGCATTGCTGAAAGCAACACAATCCTTGGCCAGCTCGTCAAAATCAGCCTTTTTCCCTTGGATAGACTGAATCGATTTCCTGTCATATATAGAGTTTTCTTTCATCGGTCGAATCTTGATTTACGGTTGCAAATTTACAACTTTTTCCCAACCATCCAACCCTGAAAGGGTGCCCCGACCTCAACCAGAGGTTTCAACCCCTGGCATCAAATCTCAACTTCACCTTCATCCCCTCATACTTCTTACTATACGTCTTCTCCATCAACCCATAAAGCCCGTCACCAAAGCAAATGAATCTCGCTTCATCTTGGTTGATGCTCGACACTACGTTCCTCTTGGTGGTCTTTGGATAAGCCTTCAGCACCTTCTTCATGATCTTGTCGATATGCATTGGCCTCTTGGCCTCATTCAATATATCGGCCACTAACTGTCGGATGGTGCCTTTGTACACATGCTCCCATTCCGTCAGCGAGTATCGCATCGACTTCCCGATAGGCTTGATGGTCTCCGACTGCAATATCTTTCCCCTGATGTATTCAGAGCTTTTGTCCTTCGCCGCTGGGCATTTCTTTATCAAGGCCGCCTGCAACTCGTCAAAGCTCATAGGCTTGCCTTTCTTGCGCAGTATCTGCGTCAACTCATACACCACATCAACCCCTTTGGGCGGCAACACGATGTTGCCCGCCTCATCGACGACCAACCCGTATGCCTTGTTGATGATGACCGGCAATGCCTCCATGTACAGCTTCCGCTTGTCTTCTGGTATGTCCTTCAGCAAATCGACAAGCCGCAGGGAATTGGCCTCACCCTTGATTCTGTTGTTCCGTGCTTTAACCACGCTACACACCTTGGCGATGTCGCTGATATTGAGTCGATAGTTGATGAGGAAACGCATGTCGTTCACCGTCGCCAGCTTCATCATGAACCCATCGGTACAAATGATGGCGAACGACTCGAATGGGATGCTCACCTTTTCATTCTCCACCACACTGCGATACATATCGTCAACTTCCGTGACGACAAGGGCTGTGCGAAACTGGTAGTGATGCCACTCCTTATCCCTAAACAAATATCTCATCGAGCAATTAAAAAGCTGCCTGACTCGAATCTTGCCGAGGTCAAGTTCTTTGCCTATTTCTTCAAAACTCATCGGGTGCCCGTCATAAATGCCGGTGGCCTTCGCAAAAACCCATTCCTCTCTGTCCGTCGTCTTCATCAGATATTCCCTCAGCAGGTAGAACATGGGGTAATACCCAAACTGCTTGTGGAAATCGGCAACAAACCAGGCTTGTTTTTCTGTCAGATAACGATAGTTGTTCATCACGACGGTCTTGCCCAACTCGTCACCGCCAATGCTTTCATACAAGAAAAGGGTTTCCCTCAGCTCGGCGATCACCAGTGACAAATCGTATGAATTGTATCTCCAGCAAGGCAAGTTATACCAAATCTTTCTTATCTCATCATCCTTCATCGTCAACAATGCCAAAGCTTTCGAATAGGTAGGCATCACCAGCTTCTTTATGTCAGCTTCCCAATAGCCTCTGAAGTGTTTCTTGGTCCTGTCTTCATAGTCAATCACCAAGGCTTGTCTTCTAACCTTCAATTCAGGGTCTTTTTCTTCAAGCTCAGCCGCAAAACTCTCGTCGCTAAACCAGATGATGGCCCTTGCTATGACAACCAGCTCGTAGGTATAGGTGTCGTCAAGTCCTTTCTCCCTAAGTGTTGAATGGATTTCTGTAAGCAGCTGATAGCAATAGTGCTTCAGCTCGTTGCTCCTTCGGCCATTGAACCTTTTGGCCAGTTTTTGCTGGTCACAGAAGAAGTAGGTATAAAACGCCTTGCTATCCCCGAAGGTGTCGTAAAACAGCTTGATGCAATCCAACGAGAAGTCAAGCAACGGCCTTTTATAGGCATCTGCGATGATGTCCTTCAGCTTGGCTGGCATGTCATCGTATCCATCCAACTTCTCCAAAAGCTGTACGGCATAGTTGTAGTTAACCAGCCCCATGACGCTTTTGAACTCGTTTTCGGTATACGGGCCGCAATTACGCAGCTTCCGCAAGTTTCCTTTGTGATAGCATCGGATGAGATCTCCTACAGTGACAATCCCGCAGCTTCTGCAGATATTCAATGCTCTGGTAGAAATCATCCCATGCTCAAAGTAATAGTCGATCGGCTTCCTAAGAATAACCTTGATGTTTTTGCCTTTTTTCATACACTTCACCGCTTCCAATTTGCTATTATTCCAGTATGGAACTGGTTTTTAATGCGCAAAAATACAAATTGTTACAACTCCTTATAAATAATAAGCACATCTTTTCGTAATTTTACCGCCTCAAAGCTTATCATACACCATGCAAATCTTCCAACGCAATATCCTCAACAAATACATCGAAGGCCTTGATAACACGCTGATTGATGAGCGTTACAAGACCTTCTCCAGCTTCTTCCTGGATCCTGAAAGGCAGGCCAACATCCTCAACAGCAAGGAAGAGCAATTCCAAGAAGGTTTCCTTCGCGAATTGTTCGTGAAGATTCTCGGCTACACCCTGAATCCCGACCCCAATTTCAACCTCACCACCGAGAAGAAGAACGAGACCAACAGCAAGAAGGCCGATGGTGCCATCCTCGTCGATGGCAAGGTTGTGGGTGTGATTGAGCTGAAAGACCACAAAACGCCTGACCTCAGCAAAGTCGAGGCACAGGCCTTCAACTATAAGAGCCAGCACAAAGAAGCCCTCTACGTCGTCATCTCCAACTTCGAGAAGCTGCGCTTCTACATCGACAACGCCGTCGACTTCGAGGAGTTTGATTTGTTCCACCTCACCCGCGACGACTTCGCCCGGCTCTGGATATGCCTGGCATACGAGAACATCGCCAAGAACCTCCCCAAGCAAATCAAGGCAGCCAGCCTCACCAACGAGGACCAGATAACCAACGCACTCTATAAAGACTACTCCAACTTCAAGCGCGACCTCTTCGAGGACATCCTGAAGAACAACCCCACCGACGACACGGAACATAAGATCCTGCTCTTCAAGAAAACGCAGAAGCTCCTCGACAGGCTGCTCTTCATCTTCTTCGCCGAAGACCGTGGGCTGCTGCCGCCCAACTCCATCATGCTCATCATCAACCAATGGGAGAAGCTGAAAGACCTTGACGAGTATCAGCCGTTTTACAACCGTCTGAAGAAGTATTTCGGCTACATGAACACCGGCTTTCAAGGCAAGAACTACGAGGTCTTTGCCTACAATGGCGGCCTCTTCAAGCCAGATGAAATCCTTGATGGCCTCACTATTTCCGATGAGGTGCTGATGCGTTACTGCAAGAAGATTTCCGACTACGACTTCCAAAGCGATGTCGATGTCAACATCCTTGGCCACATCTTCGAGAACTCGCTCACCGAAATCGAGGAAATCACCACCAAGCTCCAGCAGGGCGAAGCGCCCACCATCAGCAAGCGCAAAAAGGATGGCGTTTTCTACACCCCGCAATACATCACCAAGTACATAGTTGAAAACACCGTCGGCAAGCTTTGCCGTGAGAAGAAGGCGGAACTCGGCATCGATGAGAGCGAGTACTTCACCGACAAGAAACGCCAAGTAGCCACCAAGAAGGCCCTCATCGAGAAGCTGGAAGCCTACCGCAATTGGCTCCTGCAGATTTCCATCTGCGACCCCGCTTGTGGCAGTGGTGCCTTCCTCAACGCTGCTTTGAACTTTCTCATCGCTGAGCATAAGCTCATCGACGAGATGCAAGCCAAGGTCGAAGGTGCCTCGCTTGTGTTCCCCAATGTCGAAAACTCCATCTTGGAAAATAACCTCTATGGTGTCGACATCAACGAGGAAAGCGTAGAGATTGCCAAGCTGTCATTGTGGCTCCGCACCGCCAAGCCTCACCGCAAACTGAACTCGCTCAACGACAACATCAAATGTGGCAACTCGCTCATCGATGATCCAGCCATTGCCGGCGACAAGGCCTTCAATTGGCAAACCGAGTTCCCCAAGGTCTTCGAGAAAGGTGGCTTCGATGTGGTCATTGGGAATCCGCCGTATGTGAGGGCTGATAGTCCAGGAAACACGTTGGATTTCAGAAACTACATGACCTCATCCAACCGTTGGCAAACGCTTGCTGGCAAATGGGACTTGTATATTCCTTTCTTGGAGTTGGGAATAATGATTTCAAATACAAATGGCATTTGTTCTTTCATCATTCCAGATGCATATTGCCACGCCGAGTATGGCAAGCAAAGCCTCGAATACATGCAAAGGGATCATTATCTTTCATTGATTGACTATTTCCCAGACATTGATGTGTTCGAGAATGTAGGTGTGAAAAGTGTTATTGTGCATTTTGCCAAGCAAGGCTCAAACGGTTTTACTCAAAGAATCCATGACATCAGCCATCAGTATGAAGAAATCGAACATGCTGATTATCCAAGCAACCTTCGCATAGATGCCAAACAAAGCATCATGCAAGGAAAAACTGGTTTCTATCCATTACATAACATCTGCTATTTGTCTGTCGGTATCGTTGGAAACAGCGACGAGAAACTGTATAAGGGAGAATTTGAAGTCGGTGACTTGTTATCTTGCATCAAGGACGACATCCATTCAAAACTCTATTATGAAGGGAAAGATGTAGGTCGTTGGCGGTTGCTTCGAGAACGCTTTATTGAGTATGGTACAGACCGCTCACCTAAGAAATGGAGAAGAAAAGGCTTTACTGAATTGTTTGAAGGCTCACCAAAGCTGGTAACGATGCGTAGCCCAGGTAACATGCCAAGAACCATGCTTGACACGGATGATGGATATTTCAATGAGAGTGCCATTGGTTTCAAACGCTGGATTGACCTGCAAGGCGTTCAAAACGGCAGCGTATCAAAGGCATATCAAAACGATGATGAGCGGAAACAGTTTGAGCAGCTGTCAATGGCATACTCATACAATTTGCTTCTTGGTATCTTCAACTCATCGCTTATCCGTTACGAATTGAACACCAACCGCCGAAGCAACATCCACATCTATCCTGATGATTGGAAGATGCTTTCCATCCCCAATCTGACAGACGATAAAAACAAGGAAATCGCTGACAAATTAGATGGTATTGTTGCCATCCAAATCACATCGAACCAGCAGCTTCAGCAGAAGCGTCAGCGTTTCCTTCGTCGCCTACAGGAGAACCTGGGCGTGCAGAAAATCACCGCCGCCTTGGAGCGTTTCGATGAGGCCGACTTTGCCGCACTGTTGGCCGAGTTGAAGAAACAGAAGATCAGCCTCACCCTCGTCCAAAAGGACGAGTGGGAAGACTACTTCACCCAATACAAGGCCGCCTGCAATGCCCTCACCGCCCAAATCGCCGCCACCGACAAAGAAATAGATCAAATGGTTTATCAGCTTTACGGCCTCACTGAAGATGAGATAAAAGTAGTGGAAGGAGAGTAAAGCCCTACCCACTAGTTTTTAATACCTGGTCGTCTGAATATAATACTTGACATTATACTCGCCGCCTGTAAGAGTCTCAGAACCGGCAAAAGGCCTAACGCTTTTGTCACTGACAGATGCGGCAATTCTGTATTGGCCATTTATCAATACCACAGACTGGCGGCCATGAGGTTGAATTTCCAACCTCTTACCATCAGTTCCACTATAGTAAACCGTCAGCACATAGGAAGTAGCATTCTCAACTATTACAGTTGAAGAAGAACCTTGGCCGTAGCCTGTTTTATTCATTGCAGGCAAAGAACCATGGTCGCTTCCAAAAATGTTGTCCACCCTTAAACTAACTGCTCTTTTTTCCGCCTCCTTGAAATGCTTTCCATTGGGATATAAGCTTTCATACTCCTCATAAGCCAGAGCTGTATTCATCTCACAAGCATAAGTCCAAGCAGATGATTCTGTGCCCCATTTTTCATTGTGCAGAACATCATATTTCTCCTGTGCGTCAAACTTAAAACCATCTGGAGCATGAGTAAGGTAGTGCGTCCAACCGTCCAATGTATTTAACTGCATGGCATCGTCATATTGGGCTCTGCATTTCGACTCCATTTTATTCTGAAGCTTTGCTCTAAAAGATGGATCTGAATACTCAGCAATCAAGTTATTATATGTTACGATTGCACTCTTGTAATATCTATCATCATCACCAACGGTAAGTGGAATCTTCTGGAAATCCCTAAACTCTATTTCATCCCATAGTTTAACTATTGCGTCGTACGCTTCCGTAGCATAACGGCCATCTGGATATTTTTCCAAATAGGTCTCATAATACCCAATTCTATTTTTCTCTCTGGCTTCTTTGATAAGCCTTGATTGTGTGTTTTGGCACATCGATACAATGCCACCTATAGCAAGCAACAAACCTATCGCAATAATTTGTGCCAAGCATCCTGAACCACCATCTCTACTCATAGTTTTGTATTTTGATTCTATGCATTATTCCGTTAACGCAACCCCCAATCACCCCAGGTTATTTTGCTTTCAATTGATTCTTCCACATCGTCAGGCAAGTTGCAGAACAAATCCAATCCAAGCAAAGCCTCTAATTCATCTACGGTGCATCCGCATTCTTTCAAAGACCTGTCTTCACCACCGTTTCGCATTATAAATGCGATCGAGGTGAAGTCGTTGTCTTTGGGGATAAGCAATGCTTTGAAGCAGGCATCAGGGACGGCCACATGATGATGGCCAATGCAAAGTGTGTCTGAATTATAAAAGACTGGTCCGCAAACAACATACACGCTGCCATATTCCTTAGCCCATGTACGGGCTTTCATTTCCAACTGGTTCCATCTTCCATTATTAAGCGCTTCATCCTGTGGAATGCAATTAGTAAAGTAGAAACTCTCCAACATGGCTACGCTATCCCATTTCATATCGCCAGCCGGTGCAAGATGGCCACGCGAATAGCCTGAGTTGCGATAGTCGTCATTGTCAGCTTGCCTGCTCTTACAATTTGGATCAGGCATAAATCGCAATCCACGCCTCGTCCAAGGGCCATCTGTCTCATCGGCTGTAAGCTCATAAGCAACCCAATTGGCCACAAGGGTAGTGGGATTGTATGAAAGAGTGTAACCCCTTCTTCCAATAACTTGCTCAGCAACTTCATTGCTGTTGCAAGGCAATTCAAATCGTATGGGATTTTGCTCGATGAGATTTACAATCTGCTCATCATTGCTTGAAATGAATGATGATTTTTCCGTGACTTCTTCACTCACATCAGCATATTGCATATCATCTTGCCCGTCTGACCCACTAATAACCATCGCCATAACGAACAAGGCAACCACAATAGCCAACGCAATGCCAATATACTTTTTCATTCGACTAATTCCCTCAATGATTTACCTTCCACTGTAATCCACACCGAAAGCCCATCGACAATCTGTCCCATGACATATAGGGCAGCGGTGTCAACTGAATCAAACCAATAATCCTCTTTCAGTGTGTATATCGACTTCTTTGTTGAGCATTGCTCTTTAATGAAAGTCCTTCTTTGGTAATCGGCAAGCGAATACCTAAGTGTCGACGACACATCGGTAGAAAACACCGCACCAGCCAGAACCTTAATTGTCTTTTCTTGAACATAATAAAGACCCGTAGCTTTGTATTTTCCAGTCAATAAATCCACCAAATAACAGCGAATTACGCTTAATACAGTGGACTTTTGCGGTCGACTTGTTGGTGCTTCTACAGGTGTATCATCTGATTTCTTTTGGGTTGAAGCTTTTGCTTTCTTGGCTACAGGTTTTTCTTTTGGCGCTTCAACTTTAGGGGCTTTCGTTGGTGCTTTTGGGGTGTTTGCCTCCTTTTCCTTATGGCGAAGCAGAGGAATTATAATCTTATCGGCCAATAAATGATTGTCATCAACATCATCGAAAATCAGTGTTGTCTTTTCCTTTAGTTTGCGTAAGCTTTCCCAAATGCTTTTTATTTCAGACAGCCTTGAGATGTCTTGATAAAAGGTATAGGTTTCAGCTAATGACTTCCCATTCATACCCTTCCATTTCGTGAAGTCTGCCTCTTGCCCCAAAGCATAGGCAGCAGCAATTGACGCTGAACAAGCCACATCCTGTTTTATTCGATAGCCTTCAGGACGGAATAGTTCTAATTGCATAGCTTGGCCTTCAGCATCACATTTTCTGTTCTCGCTTTGTACCTTAAGCTTTGTAACAGATAAGTTCAAAGCTGGATGCCTCTTCATTTTCTCTTGAAAGTCTGTCTTTCTTATTAAGCTGTTGGCCATCAAATAGAAAGACTCCTTCCTATAATCGAAATAACCAAATGCTAAAACCTTTGCTAAACCAGGTGTCTCATCCTTGATATAAAACAACTTTTTACCTTCTGCTTTTTTCTTGTCGCTATAAAGCTTCAGTAAATACAAATCATAACCATAAACCTTCACTCCGGTAAAAGGCAATTTCTTCTTGTCATACACATAATTTGGCGCATCGATGATGGTCTGCCGGAAAGCTTCATACGCCTCTTCGTCCTCCGAAAAAAGCGACCATTTCGTAGGCTTGCCAAACACTTTTTCATAATCTTCTGGCCATAACGCGCCCATCTTACTTGCCTTTTATCCGTTCAATCTTTTCTCTGGAACTGTCTATATTACCCAGAACAGGAACTATGTTGATTAAAAAACGCTGGTTTTTCTCCTCTATAAGATTCCATTGCTTATAATAATCTTTGTCCGCTGGATATAATCTCCTTAATTCATTGGCATTTGGCAACTCTCTTGGAACACCTTCTTCACCACTGCCCGAAATAAGCAGCTCACATCTTGGGATGCTATTCAAATCAATGCCATTCTCTTTCCAAAACGCATTCAAGTATTGAGCCCTAAGATACGATAGGGTATAATTGTTTCTCCAAGGCCCCTCGTTAAATGGTATTTTTGACGATTGTCCTTCAATGATGACAAGGAACTTGATGTTGTTCTCAACCGTATCAGGAAGGCTGTTATTTAACTCAATGATGGTGTTTTTTATCAACACTCCAGCTGCTACAATACTATCTCTTTTCTTATTGGCAGCGTTGACGTCAATCTGGTCAAGTTTCAGTCTGTTTATCGCGTACTCCTTCGTCTGATATTCAACATTGATCTGGAACAAATGTTTCAGATAAGGCTTGTTATATCCGAAATAGTCTGTTGCGTCAATTTCTCCTACTGTGGAATAAATCTTCAGAATATCATCATATTCATCCACAATCTCCTGAAGCCTTGTCTCAGTATCTCTAAGCTCTTCAACTTTTTGGGTCAATTCTTTTTCCTTGATTTTGAATCGACTAAAGGACACGGCAAACAGCACGAGCATTATGGCAAACAACGTTGTCATAACGTCCACATAACTCGGCCAAAACGTACCATTATTGTTGTTGTCCATAACGCTTAGTTTCAACGCCTACCAAACAGGCCTCTTAAACCTCCTGATTGTGATTCTTCCACTTGCTTTCTGAAATCTTGTTTGATTTCGTCCA
>CADAPW010000024.1 GCA_902789915.1 uncultured Bacteroidia bacterium
TGCTCGCCCTTCACAAAGATAGGCAATGTCTTCTCCTCGTCCTCCTGCCCTTCCTTGGTCCCTGAGCTTGTCGAAGGGTTCTCCTCGTCTTGTTGCTTCTGAGGCTTGATGACCTCGCGCCAGCCAGGAACAAGAATCTGCTTGCCCGAAGTCTTGAACTCCACGTCATCCACCTTGCCTAAGACCGTAGTCGTGGCAAACTGACAGTCGGGATAAAACACGGCGATGAAATGGCGGCAGACCTCGTCATAGACCTGCTGCTCGGCAAAACTCAATCCCGTCGGCACCACACCTGTCGGGATGATGGCATGGTGGTCGGTGACCTTGCTGTTGTCGAACACCTTCTTGCTCTTGGGCAGTTTCTTGCCAGCCAAAGGCGCGGTGTATTCGGAATAATTGGTGAGTTTCGCCAAAATATCGGGACACTTGGGATAGATGTCGTCGCTCAGATAGGTGGTGTCGACACGCGGATAGGTGGTGTATTTCTTCTCATAAAGGCTCTGGATGGTCTGCAAGGTCTGGTCTGCCGACATATTATACTTCTTGTTACATTCCACCTGCAACGAAGTCAAGTCGTACAACCTCGGCGGAGCTTCGGTACCTTTCTTGGTGGAAATATCTGTAACCGTAAACTCTTTCCCCTCAACGCTTTGCAAATCCTTTTGACCGTCTTCCACAGAGCCGTATTTGCCTTTGGTAGCCGTGAAAACTGTGTCACGATAAATGGTTGAAAGCACCCAATACGCCTCGGGCTTGAAGTTCATGATTTCATGGTAACGGTTGACAATCAAGGCCAAAGTCGGTGTCTGCACCCTGCCGATGGACAGCACCTGTCGGTTTTGGCCATATTTCAAGGTGTAGAGCCGCGTAGCATTCATGCCTAATAGCCAGTCGCCGATGGCACGTGAAAGACCTGCCTCATATAGTGACTGATAATCAGATTGGTCTTTCAAGGTCTTGAAGCCCTCACGGATGGATTCCTCCGTCAAGGACGAAATCCACAGGCGTTTCACCGGGCAATGCACGGCGGCTTTCTGCATCACCCAACGCTGGATGAGTTCTCCCTCCTGCCCTGCATCGCCACAGTTCACTATGCTGTCGGCTTTTTGAAACAATGACTCAATGACCTTAAACTGCTTCTCCACGCCTTTGTCGGCAATCAATTTGATACCAAAACGCGGCGGGATCATCGGCAAACGGCTCAACGCCCAAGCCTTCCATTGGTCGGTGTAGTCGTGCGGCTCCTTCAGCGTGCAGAGATGGCCGAAAGTCCATGTCACCTGATAGCCATTGCCTTCCATGTATCCTTCATGGGCGGTGTTGGCTCCCAGCACCTTGGCGATGTCGCGGGCGACGCTTGGCTTTTCGGCGATACAGACGATCATTTCAATTGGCAGTTTGCAGTTGTTCAGTTGTAGGGCTGTCACACTGTGGCAGCCGTACATAATTTATTTTGGACACACCATGGCAGCCGTACATATTATTTATTGTCAACCGAACATATTATCCAGTTTGGAATTCTGTTTTCAAGTCGGCGGCATGCAGCTGCATCAAATACTCGGCCTTGTCCTTTTGCGCCACAAACCACACCAAATCTGCAGGTTGGAAGGTGATACGCGCTGAGGGGTTCAATATGAAATGTCCCTCGCGTTCGATAGCAATCACCATGGCATCATACTTGTCGGCAAAACCTGAATCCATCAAAGCGACGTTAATCATCGGGCTATCTGGTTCCACTTCCACCTTGTACAGGTCCACCTCACCCTCTTCGTGCTCATGAATCAAGGCATCATCGAAGGCTTCCACCCTTGGCAATAACAGCCGCAGATGGTCCTCATGGCCTACGAAGGTGATTTTGTCGAAAGGATACAGCTGGAAATCAGACTTGGGCAATTCAAACAGTTGTTTGCCACGCTCAACGCTCACCACACTCACGTTATAATTGTCGCGGAAGTCGGTGTCCTTGATGTGCTGTCCCGCATACACGCTATCGGGACTCAGCGTCATCTTCTGCAAATGGCAGTTTTCCTGCAATATTTCAGGTATCTCAAACACCTGCGCCTGCTGACGCTTGTTGAGGTTGTCTGTGAAACGGTCCTCAATATGCTTGTAGAACCTCATCGCCGGACTCATCACACGAAGCATGATGGTGTAGCCCAAGGCCATAGCGATATTGATCAAGCGGAAATATGGTGCACCAATGCCAAGATGCAGCCAGAACGCCGCATTGAAGAAATGACGCAACACAGAGGTGGCAACAACCCACACAATAATAAAGCGAATGATGAAAATCGACAGAATCAACGTTTTGTTGAACTTACTGTGTTCCATCAATTTACGGGTGGTCTTGACCAAAGTATGCCTGAAACCAATGGCCCACAGGAATGGCGACACCAACACCAACGTGATGGCCGCCGCAATGGCATTGCCCCACAAGCCAGGCACATAAATCATGATAAAGGCACCAACCCAGAAGCAAATGAACATCACCGCGATGACGATGGCAATATAAATGACGATATACTTAAACTGCCGTCCAACAAAACTAGCCATGCTCACCTTCTTGCCACTCTTCACCTTGATGCCACGGTCGGTATTTTCCAAATGATTCAACCATTTGTCGGGGAAGCGGTGGCTCACCAAGTTGTAGGCTGGCACCGCCGCCTTGATGAAATAAGGCGTGAGGAAGGTGGTGATGATAGACACCGAGACAATGATGGGATACAGGAACTCGTCGATGACGCCATAGCTCAAGCCCAACGACGCGATGATGAAGGAAAACTCTCCAATTTGACAGAAACAGAAGCCGCCTTGCATGGCTTGTTTAAGTCCTAAACCGGCAATCAAGCGACCGACGACGTTGCTCAAAGGCTTGAACAAAAGGAGCACCAAAGTCACAACGAGAATCTGCCACCAGTAGTTGACCAAAACCTGCGGGTCGACCAGCATACCCACCGAGACGAAGAACACCGCACCGAAGAGGTTCTTAATCGGTGTGGTGACCTTGTGAATTGCCTCTGCCTCAAGGGTTTCAGCCAGGATGGACCCCATGATGAAAGCCCCCAATGCCGACGAGAATCCCGCGAGGTTGGCCAGCACAACCATCAGGAAACACAAGCCTACGGAAAACACCGTCAGCGTCTCTTCCGTCATGAACTTGCGCGACCAACGCAACACCGTAGGCACCAGGAATATACCGCCAATGAACCATATCAGCAGGAAAAAGCCCAACTTCAACATACTGGTTACCAGCTGCATACCATCAAAGGTCTTGCTCACTGCCAGCGTCGAAAGAATCACCATCAGCAACACGGCTTCAAGGTCTTCCACCACCAACTCACCGATGACGTTGCCACTGAATTTCTCACGGTGCAGTTTCATGTCATCGAATGCCTTGGCGATAATCGTCGTCGAAGAAATGGAAAGCATGGCACCAAGGAAGACGCTGTCCATCTGCGACCAGCCCAGCATCCTACCCAGCAGGAAACCCACCACACACATCGTCACCAATTCGGTGAGTGCGGTGATGCCCACCGTCCCTCCTACTTTCTTCAACTTCTTGAAGCTGAACTCCAATCCGATACCGAACAGCATGAACACCATGCCGATTTCGCTCCAGGTCTCCACGCTTGTGTGGTCGTTGACGACAGGAAACCATTCAAAATTCGGGCCGATAAGAAAGCCAGCGATGATATAGCCCAACACGACGGGCTGCTTCAACCACTTGAAAATCACCGTGGTGACACCGGCGGTAACCAATATCAAGGCTAGGTCGAAAAATAGGGCGGGCAAGGATTCCATAAACCGATTTCTTAGTGGGGCAAAGATACAAAAAAAGCGGCTTCCTTAGGAAGTCGCTTTCAAATTATTCCGCAAACATCCCGTCAATCAAGTCTTGGTAATGTTCGGCAACGACCTTGCGGCGCAGCTTGAGGCTCGGCGTGATTTCGCCTTCCTCAATGGTCCATTCACGGTCGACCAACTCGAAACGCTTCACCTTTTCGAAGTCGCCGAAATACTTGTTGTAGGCCTCCACCTCCTTGCGGTAGCGGTCAGCCACTTTCTTGTCCTTAATCATTTCGGCGTTGGTAGTATAGGTGATATGGTTTTCCTCACACCATGTCTTCAGGTTCTCGAAATTCGGCACGATAAGGGCGGCAGCAAACTTCTGGTTCTCACCCACCACCATCATCATGCTGATGAGCGGCGACTCGGTGAACTTGCCTTCAATCAAGGCTGGCGAGATATACTTGCCCATCGAGTCCTTGAAGATTTCCTTCATACGGCCCGTAATCTTCAGCAGTCCGTCCTCGTCGAACTCACCGATGTCGCCAGTATGGAAGTAGCCTTCCTCGTCGATGGCCAGTTTCGTTTGCTCTTCATTCTTGTAATAGCCCTTCATCACAGCAGAGCCTTTCACGAGGATTTCGCCCGATTCCGGGTCAATCTTGAACTGAACACTGTCGCAAGGCACACCCACGGTACCCGCCTTAATGATGCCCAATGCAATGCTGTTGGTGGCAATCACAGGCGAGGTCTCAGTGAGGCCATAGCCTTCGATAATGGGGATGTCCATGGCGGCGAAGAGGCGCACCAAACGGGGTTGCAAACTGGCACCACCCGAGATAATGAACTCCATGTGACCGCCAAAAGCCTTTCTCACATCCTTGAAAACCAGCCTATTGGCAATATACAACTTAAAACGATAAGTTCTTCCATTCTTCTTGCCTGTCTCATCGTAGCGCTCCGCCAGTTGGAAAGCCCAATGGAAGATGCGTTTCTTCACGCCTTTCATCTTGTCGCCCTTGCGCATGATGCCGTTATATACCTTCTCGATGACACGAGGCACCGTGGTGAAATGCTCCGGCTTGATATCAGCGATGTCGCGCATGATGGTGCCGAAGTTCTCCACATAATAGGTCGAGTTGCCGAGATAAAGGTGGGTAAACAACACCGAACGCTCGTAAATATGCGACAGCGGCAGGAAACTCACCACCTTATGTGAAGACGGGACGGGATAATGCGGGCCGTAATTGGCAACACAACTCATCAAGTTGAAGTGGGTCAACATCACGCCCTTCGGTGTACCGAGGGTTCCCGAGGTGTAAATAATGGTGGCCACATCATGGATGGAGACCGAATCCTTGCGTGACTGCAAAGCTGCGAGACTCTTCTTGTCGATCTTCACTGAAACCATCAGCCCACGAAGGGTCAGCTGGCCTGCCACAGGATTGAAAACGAACACCTTGGGCTTCTCCGTCATCTTGTCAAGGACGCCCTTGACCTTGTTCAGCAGCAACGAACCTTCCACAAAGATAATCTTAGGCTCGGCATGGTTGATGATGTATTCATAGTCGCTCTGACGTACCGTGGGATAAATCGGCACAAGGATGCCACCAATCTGTTGCACAGCAAAATCGACCATGTTCCACTGCGGACAGTTGTTGGAAATGACAGCAACCCGGTCGCCCTTGGCCACACCCAATCCTATCAGTCCCTGGCTGACGACATCGGTCATCTTCACGAACTCTCTCGCCTTGTATTTCTTCCATTCACCGTCCACCTTACAGGCAAACATGGTCTTTTTCTTGCCATACTTCTCCACGAACCTCGGCAAGAGGTCGAAGGTACGGGGCGGAATATCGGGATAGGCCTGAACGTTTTTTCCCTTTTCGGTCTTCTTTTCCATATTCAAAATTAATTGGGCGAAATTATGAATAATTTTAATCAGGTTGACTTTTTATCTAAACGAAATGAATTTTTCACAACAAAAAAGGAGATTTTTTCAACGAAAACAAAACCCTTACACCCCGTTTCTGCAAGATTGCTTATTTTTGCGCCAAATTCATTTCCGATGCTCACCATTTTCGACGATATGAGCCAAGTCACCGAAACCGAGGTGCAACGCATGCTGCCCTTGGTGGACAAACAACGCCGCGAGGAAGCCTTACGCTACAGATTCCTTTTCGGGCAATTTGCCTGTCTGAAGTCGTGGCTGATGCTCAAAGAGATGCTTGAAACACTGGAAATCAATGATATGGAAATGAGCCACAACGAACACGGCAAGCCTTTTTTGGTCCATCATCCCGACGTGCATTTCAACCTTAGCCATTGCAAAAACGGCATCGCCGTAGTCGTCGACAACGCCCCTGTCGGCATCGACATCGAGAGTTTCCGCCATATTGACGATGCACTGCTACGTTATACCATGAACAGCAGCGAGATTGAGGCCATCAACACTTCCGAGAACCCGCTGGCGACCTTCATCGCCTTTTGGACAAAAAAAGAAGCCGTGCTGAAGCTGCGTGGTACAGGCATCAGCACGGACTTGCATCATGTCCTCAACGGCATAGGCTACCGTCTCGAGACACACATTTGTCACGAAAAATCCTACGCTTGGAGCGTGGCTTACTACGATTAAGCGATGATTCTCGTCCCGCAGGTCGGGTCGCCAAGGCGAGTGGCCTCGGTGATGATGGCCTCGTGTCCCGTGGCTTCCACGAACAGGATGGCGGCACGCACCTTGGGAGCCATGCTGCCCTCGGTGAACTGACCGTCGGCGAGGTGTTTCTTGGCCTCGGCCACCGTGATGGTGTCGAGCGCCTGCTCATTGTCCTTGCGGAAGTTGATGTAGACCTTCGGCACATCGGTGAGGATGTAGAACTCGTCGGCATGGATGTTGATGGCTGTCATGGCGGAAGCGAGGTCCTTGTCGATAACGGCCTCAACGCCACCCAAGCTGCCGTCGGGCTTCTCGATGACGGGGATGCCGCCACCGCCCACGGTGATGACAACGTTGCCCTGTTCAGCCAGTTGCTTCACGAGGTCGACATTTTGAATGGCGATGGGTTTCGGCGAAGCCACCACCTTGCGCCAGCCACGACCCTTGGGATCTTCCTTGTAGACGGCACCCGTCTCTTGGGCGTATTTCTCAGCCTCTTCCTTGCTATAGTAAGGACCGACGGGCTTGGTAGGGTTCTGGAACATGGGGTCATTCTTGTCGACTACGACTTGTGTCACCAAAGTGACCACATTACGCTTCAGGCCATGCTTGGCAAAGGTCTTGCCCAGACCCATCTCAATCATGAAACCGATGAGACCTTGCGTTTCAGCCACGCAGAAGTCGATAGGCATACCCGGCACACCAAACTGATGGTGACCGGCCTCATGTTGCAACATGACATTGCCTACCTGGGGGCCGTTGCCGTGGCCAATGACCAAGTTATAATCGTTTTTCAGGAAGGGTAGCAACGATTGGCACGTCTCTGTGACGTTTTCCATTTGTTCCCTGTACGTTCCCTTTTGACCGCCTCTCAAAAGTGCGTTTCCACCAAAGGCGATGACTGCTAATTTCTTCATTATGTATGATTTAAAAATTTAATATTTCAAGATTCAAAGATTAAAATTTCAAGATTCTGTTTTCAGTCGCCATCCGTCATTGCGGGCTTGACCCACAATCTCCTGAACAAGGCTAAAAGCCTCATTTCCTCTGGTAGGTCACCGAATACCCGTCTTGACCAATCACCAGGTTCTTCTCATCAAGCGAAATAATGTTGTTGGTGTCAGAAAACTTCTCATGGGAATAGCCATTGGTTTCGCCATGGAGAATCAGCAAGTCGCCATTTCTTTCCCAGGTCTTGTACTCTCTGAAACCGGTATTGATGTTCACCACGTCACCGTTTTCAAGCAAAGTGAAGCCCACTTCGCCCAAAAGGCTGCCTTCGGCGGCAGGTTCAACCCATGTTCCGACGATGGAAGGACGCGAGCATGAAGCGAAAGCCAAACCCAACATCCCACACAAAGCAATAATAATCAAGTGTTTATTCATTTCTTATCCCTTTTTGTTTTGGAGCGGCAAAGGTAGGGAATATTTCCATAAGCAAAACATTTCCAAAGAATTATTTTTCACTCTCATTCCATAATGACGATTTTCTGCACACGGACCGTTGAGCCATCATAGAGTCGGATGAAGTATAGCCCTGCCTTTAACTCAGCGACCGAGAGCGCATCTCCCGTCAGTTCCATTGTCTTCACCGTGCGCCCTAAGACATCAATGACGCTTATCTTCGCATGATTGATTTCCGCACTGACATACAGCATCTTATCTTTAACAAAGCAGAAAGATTCCGATGTATTTTCTTTTATGTCATCCGTAGAAGAGCCAAATAGAACCTGGTTTTTCACTCTCACAGGTGTGCCATAATAAGTAGTGACAACGTACACGTTGTAGTTTGTGTCATCACTGACTATCCAAAGCGTTTGGAAACCATCCGTAGGGAACGCTCGGCATGTCATGCCATTTGAATAACTACCCGTATTGTCGTCAACAGCCAAAACCAGATTGCTCGTGCCAGTGTAATAGAACGGCCTTTCAAATTGGATCGTAGACCATGAGGCGGCAGTCAAGGTCACCGTACCTTCAAAGTACTTATTCATAGGCGTTACAGGCACCCAGTCCGTATTGCTTTGGAACACGGTCTTGTCGGTTTGCTTCAGATAAATCGAATAATTGCGGGTTTTGGTTTGACCATTATTGAAGAACGAAATGCTGGTCAGTTCACGAGGTCCGCCCAACTCCTCTGGAGTATAGATTTGCTCAGTGAAAGCGTATTTGTAATTGGAATGGCTGGGCAGAGTCGTATAAGATGCGGTGGCATGCCCTATCTGGACAAAGCAGTTCATTGGCTCAAAAACTGCCCAATAATGCTCATTTTCCGAAGCGGTAAAGGCAGGGTCGGTATAAGAAACGCCCGCCCCTTCTTGCTCCCAACGGATGAAAGCATAGTTGTCATTCGTGGTGGTGGCAAGAGCGACCTTGGTGCCGCTGCCGTAAGTACCGGTTCCACTTATCGTCCCGGCCTCGTCCATATTGCTTTCGGCAGTGATGGAATAGAGGTTGAAATCGAATTGATGGGTTTCGTTAGCCGCATCCACTATGCTCAGCGAGACAGGCATGGGGAAAGCATTCGTGGCATTTTCGGCCAGGGTGACGCTGAAATCGGCAAAGGCTTTCCCGAAAGCAGCCACGTCACCGATAGTCGCCGTGCCGTTGATGGTGAGATATTCGGAGGTCGTAGTGAGTGTGCCTGTCACCATTGGCGCCAACAGATTGCCATCGTTGCCGATGACGACACGCAAGTCGGCAGTCTCGCCAGGCTCAAGCAAGCCATTGCCGTTGCCGTCGTTCACAATGGTTGCGCCCAAGTATTGCATGACTTTTCCGTAGACCGAGATAGCGAAACGGAGGTATCCAACGGATTCGCCGCCAACCACGATTTGGGCGACAAAGTCAATCTTGCTCTTGAAGGGAGCGTTGTCATTCAAAACGAAGGCAAAGCCTCCTACAGTATGGGTTTCTCCTGCGGCGAAATCAGGCAAGACAAGGCTTCCGTTGGTGATGTCAACATAGCTTGACATAGTCGAAATCTCCAACGTGGCGCCGTTGATGGCTTCCACCCCACAACGCAGTCCCAAATCCATCGTAATCGATTCGCCCGGGTTGGCGTGTTGGTCATTGTTGCCCTGTTCATCATGGATGGCCTGCGATTCAAGCGATAACACAGGAGCGGGAACGGCATTGACGGCAGCCAAGGCATTGACACGTCCAAAGCCATAGATGTTGCTCTTTCCCTCGGCAAGCGGCACAGCGGTTTCTTCCAAGATGCGGCAAAGGTCGGATGGGGTGAGGTTGGGGTTTTTGTTCAGCATGAGCGCCATGCATCCCGCCACACATGGGGTGGCCATGGAGGTGCCAGTCTTCACGCCATACCCCGTAGTGTTGAGGTAATCCGCCGAAATAATCTCCACTCCAGGGGCGCACACATCGGGACGGATGAGGCCAAATTGCATGCTGCTCCCTGCGGTGTAGGGATAGTCGGCAAAGCCCGTGTTTCCCCAAGTGACAGGTCCCTGCGAGGTCGTTTGCCAGGCCAAGTCCATGTTATCGACGTTACCAACGCACACCACACATGAAAGGCCGCCGGGATTGGCTTGCTGAACGGGGTCTAGATAAGGTGGCGGGCAGCACCCGGGAATACGGACATTATTCGGAATCGGATAAGTATTGAGTTTGTGTCCCTCGTTTCCTGCCGCGACAGCCCCAATCACGCCAGCATCCATGGCTGCCACGCAGGTGTTGCGGACTAAAGCCAAATCAGCAGCGCTTATACCACGCCAGCCCAACGACATACTGAAAATGTCGGCACCATGTTCAGTGGCGAACTGCACACCAGCACAAGCATTGGTTATCTCTCCATATCCTTCGTCATCCAAGACTTTCAAGCACATCAACGTGGCATCAGGAGCAATGCCGGTTTGTCGTCCGCCCTCTCCATTGCCACAAAGCGTCCCAGCGCAATGTGTACCGTGACCATGATAATCCATAGGGTCATTGTCGTTGGCATCAAAATCCCAACCATGATTCGGGAAGGCCTCGCCGCCGTCCCAAAGGTGGTCCTTCAGGTCCAAATGGTTGTAGTTGACGCCACCATCGATGACAGCCACCACTATACCTTGACCGGTATAGCCCATGTCCCACACCTGGTCGGCCTTCACTTGGGTGACATTGGTGGTGATGTCGCGTATAGCCTCGACAGGTTTCATGGCCTCGTCTTCGGGGATCATGCGCACCCTCTCGTCAAAACCGATGATTTCCACATCCTTGCGTTGGGCCAATGCAGCTATGGCTTGCTTGTTGGCCGAAAAATAGAGCGCGTTGGCCATCCATAGGACGCGCGGAGTGGTCACCATGTCGTTCTTTTCCATTTCGGCAAGGCTTTGCCTAATGTCGTATTGCGAGACCTCGGCGAACTGCTTCAGCTCGTTCACCACAAACTGGCGTCGCTCGGCACGAGTTGGGTAACTGTCGGCATGGCGACTCAACCGCTCGTGGCCATACTGTTGTTTCATGATGACGAACACATCGATTTTCTCATCACGCTTCCTCTGCCCCATCTCCTTCTCCAAAGCCGTGTCGATGGTTTGGGCATAACCCATGGCGCAGAGCATTATCAGCAGCAAAAGGGTCAATAATCTCTTCATATTATTATGTTTTTAATTCTTCTACTTATTTCCGTTTGACTATCAGCCGCTCCAGCTCACCCAGCCACAATATCACCGAAGTTCCCAAGACAATCCGCACCCAGTCGCTCAGCGGCAAAGGCACCACATTAAACATCTCGCCGCCGAAGGTGACGATAAACACCTGTCCGAGGGCAATGATTAATAAGGTGACGCCAAAGCCACGCCTCACGTCCTTGTCGAGCAGGCCTTTCAGTGCCGACTGTCCCGTATGGTAAGCCTTGGCGTTGAAGATGTTCCAGAACTGCATGAAGACGAAGATGGTGAAGAGCAGCGACAATTCCTTTGGCGTGAAATGTCCTCCCACATGGTGGAAGCAGAAATAGCTGGCAAAATAATCGCTGAATGAGAACTCGGCCATGGAATCCACGCCATAATGCATGAAATATTGGATGAAGCCGAACAGCACCGCCACAAAACACAGGCCCACGCCGAAGATGCGGATGACCATCTCTTTGGTGATGATGAAGGCACTGCGCGAGCGGGGTTTGTCTTTCAAGACGCTGTGGTCGGGCGGCAACGATGCCAACGCCATGGCGGCGAAGGTGTCCATGATGAGGTTGATCCACAGCATCTGCGTCACAGTAAGGGGCGACTCGACACCCATCACGGCGCCCAGCAGCACGATGAGGCATGCCGCCACGTTGATGGTCATCTGGAACAGGATGAAACGTTGGATATTGAGATACAGCGATCGTCCCCACATCACGGCACGGGCGATGCTCTTGAACGAGTTGTCGAGGATGGTGATGTCGCTGGCTTCTTTGGCCACCGAGGTGCCGTCGCCCATGGAAAGGCCGATTTGTGCCTGGTTCAAGGCAGGGGCGTCGTTGGTGCCATCGCCGGTCACGGCCACCACCTCTCCCCTTTCCTGCAACAAGCGCACGAGGCGTTCCTTGTCGGAAGGGCGTGCCCGCGACATGATCTTCAGGTCGCCCACGCGCTCAAGCAGTTGCTCATCCGTCATCAGGTTGAACTCCTTGCCCGTAATCATCTGCCGCTCGGGGTCGTCCTCGTCGTTCCAAAGTCCCACCTGACGGCCAATCTCCTTTGCCGTGCCAGGCGTGTCACCCGTCACAATCTTGATGCTGATGCCAGCGTTGAGGCAGTCTTTCACCGAGTCGGCCACATCGTCGCGGATGGGGTCAATGATGCCGACAAGGCCGAGGAAACACAGGTCCTCAACCTGAAGCTTGCCATTGGCGAAGACAGTATCCAACTCACTCTCCGTGATGTACTTATAGGCGAATCCCAGCGTGCGCATGGCTTTGTTCTGGTATTCCAGCATCTTCTCTTCCACCTCGCAGCGCACCCAATAAATGCCGGCCTCTCCATCGTATTTCATGACCGTGGCACAACGCTTTAACACAATCTCTGGAGCGCCTTTCACATACAGCACATATCTCCCTTTGGTCGGTGTCTCGACCACTGTGGCCATGTACTTATATTTTGTCGTAAATGGTAGCTGTTTGACAATCTTGGTGTTGTCGCGAATTCTGACGAAGTCCACATTATTGTCGAAAAGCCAAAGTAACAAGGCACCCTCGGTGGGGTTGCCAATCACCTTGGCCTTTTTCTGGTCGCTATAATCCAAGAACGCCGTCGAATTGACCGCAATGCCTTCCGTCATCAACTGACCCACCATCGAATCGTCGGGGACGCCGTCCTTCAAACCATAGATGAGGCAATCGCCCAGGCTCATGCGGTTTTTGGTGAGCGTACCCGTCTTGTCAGAACAAATCACCGTGGCGGCCCCCATGGTCTCGCAGGCATGCATCTTACGCACCAAGTTGTTGGTTTCCAGCATACGTTTCATGCTCAACGCCAAACTCAGCGTGACGCTCATGGGCAAGCCCTCAGGCACAGCCACCACAATCAAGGTGACGGCAATCATCAAGGTATTAAGGACATAACGCACAAATCCCATCCAGTTGAACGCCTCCTCGGGATAGACAAAATACATGATCAGACGAAGCACCACGATAAGGCCTGCGATGACGTAACTGGCGATGGTGATGCCCTCGCCGAGTTTGTCGAGCTGCTCGTTCAAAGGTGTCTTCACCTTATTATCAATTTGTGCGCCGCGATACACCTTGCCCCACTCTGTGGCATCGCCCACCTTCTCAACCACGAAAATGCCGTGGCCTTCCATCACCGCACTACCGCGACAAACATAATTGGAAGGATAGGTGGCATCTTCCTTGAACTCCGCCTTATCCGTAGTCTTACTGCATGAAGGCTCGCCTGTGAGGTCCGACTCATTGACTCTCAACGAGATGGCTTCACGCAATGTGCCGTCGGCAGGAATCTCGTCGCCCGTCTCGATCACCACGGTATCACCTACGACGACATCCTTGCGCTCGATGCGGTTAATCAAGCCATTACGAAAGACCGTGACGAGCTTTTCGTCCTCAGCCTGGTTCAAAATATCAAACTTCTTGTTGGCACTCACCTCAAAGAAAAAGCCCACTGTGGTGGCCAGCATCACGGCGACGAAGATGCCCAAAGGCTCAAGAAGCACGGAGAGGCCTTCGGCCCCGGTAAATAGCTGGTACAACGAAACAGCCACCGACAGCAGCAAGGCAATCAGCAGGATACGTATGATTGGATCGGAGAACTTCTCCAAAAACTGTTTCCAAAGCGGGTCTTTCTTGGGCGGTGTCAACACGTTGTCGCCATGTTTGCGGCGACTTCTTTCAACTTCAGCATCATTCAGCCCATTCCTAAAATCTCTTGCCATTTTCAAGCAATTTTACTCGTAATTCAATTTTTACTATTTTTGCAAAGAAAAACGCACAAAATTACATTCTAGTACCCTACCGAAAACAGGTTGCAAGGTTACAACCCAAAATTTAAGAGGATAACACATTGAAATTCAAAGAACAACATAAAACCGCATTGGCAAAAGTGCTCTCCGACCTTGTGCAATGCGACGGCATTGTCAACCAAGGCGAAATCGACTTCCTGCAAAGGGTTTACGCACTTTTCAACATCACGCTCACGAGCAGGAAAAAAGCGACCAACATCAGTCTCTCTGAGGCTGTGGATATCCTTAAAGGTGTCGGGGCACCAGAGAAAACCGCCATCCTGAGGATGTTCCAAAGCCTCTCCCTTTCCGACGACTCGCTGGCCCCCACCGAGTCGTTGCTCATCACCTCGCTCATGCTATCCATCGGCATCGACCTGCCCGAGATGCAAGGCCTCAACGCCACCTTTGTCTCCATCCCCGACCTCAGCTTCGACACCCGCAACGCTGTCCTTTATGTCGAGCCAGCCTACGACAAGAAAACCAATGTCAGCATCAAACGCGACTACGAAGCCATCTGCAGTCTGCTGCACCGTTCGCAACGTGAGTTTTTCTTCCTTCCCAAAGTCGTCGGCGACCTGAAAAGGAAGAAAAAGACCTTCCGTAACGCCCTCAGCTACATCGAGCCTACCCTCTCCGAAGACCAGCTTGACCACATCGACGCACAGCTTCCGCAACTCGACAGCGTGTTCCTCTCCAAAGAAATCTTTCTCAACTACCTCAACACCAACGGCTTGAAAATCAACAAACCGTCGTTTTTGCTGAAAATCGGTAACATGAAACCCGGCACCGAGCAAGACTTCCTCATCCTCGAAACGGGCAGCCATCCCTTGCAGACCTTGGAACGCTTCGTGCAACTCAACGCCAACATCATGAGAATCAACCCTCCGGTGAGCAACGCCAAAGAAGAAGCCTTCCTCAAAAAGCTGACGCTGAAGCCCGAAAAGAAACACAAAGACGAGCTGGATTATACAGGATTCCACAAAATTATCCTCGACATTCTTCTGAAATACAACGGATTGCACAATGTCAGCCGTCTGTACATCTCAAGCACCGGCGACATCTTCCTCACCGACCTCAACAACACCGAGGTGAAGATGCCCGCCCTCTGCAAGGTCCTTTACATCTTTTTCCTGCTCCACGAAGAGGGTTTGTCGCTGAACTACCTCAACGACCACAAAGAAGAGCTTTACGGGATTTACCGTCGCATTTCCACATACGGTGACGAGGCTCTGCTCCGAAAAGCCATCGACAACCTCACCGACTTCATCGGCTCCACCATGAACGCCAACCTATCGCGCATCAGAAAGGCCTTCCGCGACATCCTGGGCGACGAGGCCAACATCTACCTTATAAAAGGCGAAAAAGGTGGACGGAAAACCATCCACCTTGACCGTCGCCTCGTGGTCTTCGAGGACCGTAAGACATTTGAACAATAGTAGAGACGCGATTAATCGCGTCTCTACCAATAACAATTATGCGTTCTGTCCACCCAACAGGAATGTGACATCGGAATTCGGTTCAATCTCCACCGATTCCTTGCCGTAGCGCATCACAATCATCTTCTTTCCGCCTTTCAGCATCATCTGTCCGTCGGTGACCCACAATGCCGTTGCCTCGCGCAGGCCGACCACGGTCATCTCCTGATTGACGGCCAGATATTCGTTGATGCGGTCCTGGCGCGTTTCGCCACCGTGCTTGATCATCTTGTCAATCTCGGGGTGCGGGTCGAGGTAATGCGGGTTGATTTGGAAAGGCACCAGGTTGAGGCACTTGAACGATGCGGGTTGCACGATAGGCATGTCATTAGTGGTGCAGAGCGTGGGGCAAGCCACGTTGGAGCCTGCACTCCAGCCCATGTAAGGCACGCCGGCGAGGGCGCGGTTGCGGATGGCCTCCATCAAGCCATAGCGGTGCATCTCGGCTACCAGGTGGAAGGTGTTGCCGCCGCCCACGACGATACAGTCGGCTTCGTTGACAGCCTTCACCTTGTCGTCGAAATGATGAACGGAAGTGAAATTCTCAAGGCCGAACTTGGTGCGGAACACGTTCCTCACTTTCGACTCGTATGCATCATAACTCTGAGGGTACACCATGCCGCCGATATTGACGCCGGCAAAAGGCACGAAGATGATGCGGCTGTCCTTATTAATATGGTTCTGCAAGCAGAAAAGCTCGATTTGGGTCGTGGCCCAAGCCAGATAATTCTCGCCGAAATTGGTGGAATTGCTGATCAGTAATAATCTCATAGCGTAAAATGTTGGTTAACGATGGTGCAAAGATAGCAAAAAAGCGATTGTCGGCACAAACAAAAGCAGAAATCAAGGGGCTTTACAGAAAAATATTGGTTTGATAATCAAACAATTGTAAAAATCAATAAAAATTTTCCCGTTTTTTTGCTTGCGTAAATGAAAAAAGCTGTACTTTTGCAGTGTCAAAAACGACTGGACTAGTAGCTCAATTGGATAGAGTCCCTGACTACGGATCAGTCGTAAGTTTCTCACACTTAAAACAGCGGTTCGATTCCGCTATGGGCTACAGAATTAAGCCGTAACTTGCTGAAAATCAAGCTGCGGCTTTTTCATTTGCCCCAAACTTGCCCCAAAGAATAAAAACGGCCACCGAGTTGCCCCGATAGCCGAAAAAAAATTTTTCTCCTTGCATTTTTTTCTAATCCACTCCATTTTTTTCTCTTTTTCCAAGAATTTTATCGACATCTTCTCTCCGGTAGGAGTTCCGACCCCCGATTTTCTTATGGCATAAATACCCATTCTTATGCCACCGCCATAGAGTTTCATTTTTGACGTTCAACATTTCCTTCACCTGTTTACTGTCAAGCCAACCATCATTCTCCTGCTCTTTCTGTTTCTCTTGTCTGATTCTTTCTTCATTGTAAAGGTAAGAACAGATTTCTTTTAGGTCATTGACGTTAATCACCAATTGAATATTACCACTATTAGCAATCAAATTCTGTATATCCATTATCACATGGAATTATACCTTGTTATTATTTCCCAACTATTGCCGGGAGAAGCCCTTCAAAATCTCATTGAGCAACAGATATAAGATACAAAAATTCTAATTAAGAAACAAATCCCCAATCCCTACTTTTAGCTATCCTCCGCTTTCTTTCTCTCGTATTCCTCAATCTTTTCTCTGCTGCTCAAGTATGCGTATGTTAGTGTATATAGGACATCCAAGGCTTTGTCTAACATTTCATCGGACATATCTTCAAAGCCCTTGTATTTACGAAGCTCTTCATGGGATAATGTTGGAATATCATACGGGAACATGACTAAATACCTCCTTTTATCTTTTTAATTTCCAATGATTTAATTTGTTCTTTTTATTGCAAAGAAAAAAAATTATTATTCAAATCTTGATTTTTTTACCACGCCCTCTATATTTATTATAAACAAAGGGACGATGCGACACAACTCAAATGGTTAGTCGGTCAACCAAAACAAAATTCTTTGAAACACGAAGGCAAAACGTCAGGTGCATGACGGGTTCACCGATGGAACGCATTGGAAAGTCCAAGAACAAAGACCATCGGTTAGAAGTTGGGTGGTAGTAAACTGCCAACATAGGCAGTTGAGGCAACAGACATCAAGGCAAGCCCCAATACCTTCGCAAGGCTCTTTAAAGGAATGTGTCCCACGGTTGCATCTTTGGGAAACCGTGCTTGTCAGCGGAAGAAACAGCCGCTACATGGAGAAAGAAAATAACCCAACACAGACCAAGTTTCAAGCCGATGCCAGTAAAAATGTCTTTCCCTTTAGGGATTACTATGTTTTTTAATATTCAATTTTTTTATATCTAAAAATATTATATTTTATATAGAAAACCCGTAGGGAAAGAGAATAATTAAATATTAAATAAGTAATTGATATTTAAATTATTATAAAAGTTTTTCGTGATTTTTTCAAAATGTTCTCACAGCACTTGTACTTCTGCTGATAGTGCCAAACTATGCCCCAAAAAGAATAACAAAAGGAACTCCGCTCTACAATCTAATTGGTTAGTGGTTTTTGCTTCTTCCTGTTGGCTCATCGTTCAATTGAAGCCCATGAATTTCCGACCGTTTCACCAATTCCAATTGATAAAAGCCGAATATCAGATTTTAGTGATTCATAACTCCAACTATTTTTTCATCAAGCCATCAAACTTTTTAAACCTACCTGCTATTTATAATAAAACAATAGAAAATATGGCAATTTTACTTTTTGAACCCGAAACATCAAAGTTGTCGGAGTATGAGTTGAGTGAGTTAGTGCCTGTAATGGTGAAATGCCTCCAAAACAAGGTGGGTAAAGACAATGCTGTCTCAAACAGCTTTATGGTTGAAAAGATGCAGGAACATGGATATAAAATCTCGGAGGCAAGGGTCAGGAAAATCATCAACCACATCCGTACCAACGGGATTATCGAGTGTCTTATAGCGAGCAATAGAGGCTATTATATAACTAAAGACAAAAACGAAATGAAGAACTATTGCCATAGCCTATTTCAAAGACAGGAGGCGATTGAAGAAGTTAGAATAGCTATGGAAAATCAGTTGGACAAAATGAAATGATGCCAGCTGCATACATACAGGGGGTTGGCGTGTCCCTGAATCCCAATTACGCCATGAATAATAATTATTATAGAGACCTTGCGGTGTGTGGGGAACCGCTTATATAACATGTTAGATAAGTTGGAATTTTTAGACGATGAATTTGACTACAAGAAGCCTTTTATAGTAGGTTTCTACAATGATGGCATACAATCATCATTTGAATTTTTAGATGACGAAATGCTCAAAAAAGTGATGGATGGACACGGATATTTTATTTTTGTTTTCGATGAGGATGTTCTAACCATTAGTCATTCATGGGTTGAAGGAGGTATTTACGGAAGTTTCATAGTACAGCACCATGTCATTGGTGAACCGGGTACTATTATCAGTAAATATAACATCCATGAATGTTATCGTGAACTATCTGATTTCCTTACAGGCAAAATAAACGCCTTCAAAGTCATTGCCGATTCAATACTTGAAGAGTATTCCGAAGGTGGTAGTCCGATGGCAAAACACATGAGAGATTTGAAGTTTTTCAGGGAATATTTTGAAAGCCACAATAGTTTCGATTACAATATGAAGAAGTTGTTTGACCAAATGGGCGTGAATAACAATGAGTTCAGATAATCTATAATTTCTTTTATCCATATTTTATGATAGAGGGCTAATGATTCATTTCATCAGCCCTCGCTTTTTTCATTCAATTGGTTTCTTTTTTCCTCTTTGGTTCGCCCATTAGCAAGCCCGTATTGGCGAGCACTTTTGAGACAATCTTGGCGACCGCATTGACCATTTCGCCCTCGGTGAGTTGAATCACCACTTGCTTCTTCTTCTGTCTGACATGTGTTTCCATAGTTATTTATTTTACCATAAATAGCATCTTGGTAGAAGAAAATCACTGCATGGATTTGTTTTATTGCCTTCTTTTTTGTATAATACTCAATGTAATAAATGATAAAACTAAAGTATTATGACAGAAGTTAAAAACAATGTAAACAACAGGAATGAGGTTATAGACAGCCTCGCCTACCTTGAAAACAGCAGCCGTGAGATAGATGCAAATTACTGTACTGAAAATGTAGTAATGGGCTACATTCGAGAATTAGAGGCTGAATTAGGACTTCCGGTAGATAGAGAAGCGGACGAACGACATTACCATCAACAACTTGCGAAGTATCGGGAAATGGGCTAAATTTGCAGTCTATGTTCATTTGTCTCGACCGACAGGCGGCTTGTCTTGAAAAAGGCGGTCGCCTGTTTTTATTTGGTTTACAAGTATAAAATAATGGCTTCCGGATCCGGAAGCCATTATGATGTTTTCAAAAAGCAGGTTGGATTAATTAGCGGAACGCACGGGACGAACAGACCTGCCAAGACAACGACCGCCGTAATAACTCATGCCGCAACCTCCGTCCGGGCCGATATAAAACCTCCATGCACGATATGGATTTTCCGTGTAAAGCGAGTTTGACCAATAATAGCCATCATAGACATGAGTGTTGCCGCTTGAGGCAGGTAAGAAGAGGGTCTTTCCGTTAGAGGAAGTAAAAAGTCTTCCGCTCACTCCGTTCATCATTTGCTCTGTGCTGACCGTGTTATTTTTCAACTCTTCCCACTGTTCCTTGGTAGGCATACACCATCCACTTCCCCAATTAGCGGTAGCAGCATCATCTGTTGATTGCAACGTGGTTAAATCATCAGTAAAGCCGTTATATCCAAAATTGGCATCGCAGCAATACTTGGTAAGTTGGTTTTCTCCTCCGTTGCAATACTTGTAATTAGCCCATTCGTAAGTGGTTTTTGGTGTGGTTTCGCCCCAAGCAAAGTAATCACCAAAGCCTTCGGGCGTATCAGCACCCACGTTGCAGGTTGCCCATAAAGTTCCGCTTGGAAGCCCAAGGTCAACATATTCGTGGCCGTTGTAGGTATTCCCATTGTTTCCGCCTCCGTTACCGCCGCCATTTCCTCCATTGTCCGGGTCTTTTGTGCAGCCACATGCAATAATAACAGCCACTGCTGTTAATAGCACCAATGACACTTTTCTAATGATTCTCAATGATTTTTTCATGGTGTTTGTCTTGAATTAGTTGCACAAAGGTACGAAAAATATGAATAGATTGGAATGAATTGAAAAATGATTATCTTTGCAGTCCACCTGTGCAAGTTGCTTTAGGTACCTGGGATTTTAGGGCGGCTCGTTGATTCGGGTCGCCTTATTATTTTTCATTTCCGCTGTTTTAGAAATGACTATCTTTGCAGTTCTAAAGCATGAATCCATGACCGGGAGTGAAATATTAAGATACTGCCACTTCTACAAAAAAGAATCTAACCCACCATTTGAACAAAAAGATGGCCGCAGGCTGCTTTGGCTTGCTGAAAAATGGCTCTGTGAAGAAGGGAATGGCTTGATTGATGACACCAATCCAAAATTTAAAATTGCGTCATACATCGCTGCATACGTTGGAAAATGGTCGCCATACGAGTTTGCTGATGTCATGGAGATTTATTTTTCAAGCATTGATGATGCTGCTCTCAAAGAACAGATAATGAAAATTTATTGCTGAATTTCAATTGCTTTTGACATGGAGAAACAAGACTTGCTTCAATTCTGCAAATACTACAAAGGCGAAGAAAACAGCCCATTTCAAGGCACGGAAGGTGTCTTGTGGGGGGTTGAGAAGACATGGGTTGCTTTTTCGCTCAACACCGAAAAAGGCTTTGATTATCTTTCAAAATGTCTCAACGAATACCTGTCTTGCGGCTTGCGTGATTTTGAACAATTTGATGACATACCAGTTTCACTGAAAGCGGTGCTGTTCAACCGTTTTGAGCAATGGGATGAAGGTGGAGATTTCAAAGAGTTTTATAGAAAGTATTATACACGGAAAATAGATTATAGATTTAGTTTTAACCAAGACGAACTAAAATACGTCTATGAATCTGCCAAATCTCGTATGGAAGCCCATCCTGACATTGCGGCCAAATACACAAAGATAATTCAGGAATATCCTTTCTATGAAAGCGAAGGAGAAGCATTAATGGCCGCTTCAAATATGATGAATAACGCAACCCATCCTGTTCAGATTTGGGCAAAAATAGAAAGGGATGAAGAGTATTTCTTTATTGGGAATTATTTTATAGTTGCGGATGATATTATGATTAAATTATCCGCTGAATATATCGGAATGGCTCAATTGCGCATTGGAGTGATAAAATAATTATATTTGCACCGCAAATGAACCACTATTTACATTCGCAGAATGCCTGGAAACTTGGGCGGCTCTTTAACGAGGGTCGCCCATTTTATTTGATTTTAATTGTTCATTTCAATATTTCCAATTGATAAAAATTGAAATATTTTATTTTTCTTTGTTTTGATTGAAAATAAAGCTATACTTTAGCCGGTGCAACAATCGAAACGCTATGGAATATTACAAAAGCATCATTCTTAATGTACCTCATTCATCAATAGCCAATTACAACGAGGGTTGGACGGGTAAAATGAATCTTTTCAATTTGGTAAAGAAAAACACCGATTGGCACGCTGATTTAATTTTCAGTTCACGGAATCCAAGGGTCATCATGCACAAATTTCCTTTCTCGCAACTATACATTGATGTCGATTGGCCAGCTGAAACTGACCAATTCGGCAAAGGCATCCTATACACTTATTATTTCGGTCATAAAAGGCATTTACAACCAATTGAAAGGGATTATTTGATGGGCATCTATAGGGATTACATGGATGATATTTGCCATGATTTGACTGATGAATCATTGTTGATTACATGTGAGACCTTTACCCCATCAAGACATAAACCTTATGACGTTAGCATCAGTTTCAATGATTATGATGGCAGTCGGCCTTCGTTTGATACTTTGGATTGCATTGCTGAAACATTCCGCAATCAAGGCTACAGGACTGAATTGGTGCAGCCGATTCCCGTAATAACGCCAAAATGCCTTGCGTCTTACCGTTCCATACGCATTAGCGTGAGTAAGAGAAAATACATGGATGCCAATACACTGTTGCTCAACGATGGTTTCAAGCAGGTTTACACCACCATCAATGAGGTCTATGGCAATCTATTAAGAGCGTGATTAGGAGATTCAATCGTTGAACAATCCCATTATCTCCAACGGGCTTTCGATGGTCTTGCAACGCTGTTTCAACTCCTCTTTTTCCTTGGAATCCCATACAGCACCGACAAACCTGACGTTTGCGGCTCTCGACATTTCTTCGTCAATCATGGTGCTGCCAATCGAGATAATGTTTTCTTTGCATAGATTAATTTTTAAATTGTTGTAGGTGAACCAATCAAATAGTAATGGATTGGGCTTCTCGTAATATGGCTGACCACCCACGACTGAATCACAATGGAGGTTGAAATGCTCCAGCGTTTTTTCAATCAGTTCCCCACTTGCCTCGCTGATAATTCCAATTTTGATGTTGTTCTCTTCTGCCCAATCAAAAACCTCTCTCCATCCATCATAAAGACTGTATTGTGGTATTGTTGCAAAGATTTTTTTCCAATTTCTTCCGCCTTTTGGGTTTTTCCTCAAATCGTCATCAACTGACGTATCGAAAAGGGTATTGTCAAAGTCAAGGACAAGGCATTTCGTTTCCTGGTCTTTCGTTGGAGGGACTTTGTATTCGGGTCTTATTTTTTTGACTTTTTGAATCTTATATTTCTCGATAATCTCCAAGAATTTTTGGCTGTCCTTGATGACGGTCTCATCATTGTCCATCTTTTGCCTCATTTGGGCATAAATAGACTCATACACGGCTTCTCGTTCTTCATCCAATAATTCTCTACCTTTTCGCTTCGTTTCTTCTTCTACGGCCTTGTTTTCAAGTTTCATCATCATGTCCCTGACCACCATTGTAGTCCTGCCTGAACAATTGTAGCCTTCAAAGATATTGGTATCTCGTTTCTGAACTGCTCCGAATTGGTCATCATGCCCATTAGGACATTCCACAAGGTCATGGGGATAGGTCTCACGCAACCTATCTCTATAAGGCTTGTAAGAAAGGTATTTGTAGAAATGACACAAAGCAATATGCCTGTAGCAATTGGCTCTCGCATCCCAATTCCTCAAATCTCCAATCTCTTTGCAAAAAGATTTGGATTTTAAGGTGCTGTTTTGTCTCATCATGCCCTTGATGATTTCAGGGCTTTCTGAAAACTGCAATGCGTGAAACAGTTGCTCAACGCCATAGAACTCAACCCCTTTGAAGTTGATGATACAGTCCTCGTGATTGCTCAACACCCTGTTTTCAGGCTCGGCCTTGCTGTGGAACTGAATACATTTGCCAAGGGGATATTTATGCCATTCGTTAGGTTTGAATTTCATGCCACCAAGGATTTCTACCTCATCGAAATCTATTGTGCTGTATAATGGCTCTTGGCGGTTCTCAATCCATTTGTATTCGGTCGCCCCTTTGTGGCCTTTCTCCCAAACGCACCACACGTATTCACCTGCTTTCGATTGGCTGTATTTTGGTGTTTTTACTGATTTGGCACGGCAAACATCACTGATGTTCTGATATATCCTGACGGGTGGATTCTTTTTGATGATACCCTTGAAACTGTCGGTTCCAGATAAAAACCTCATGGGCATAAGCAAGGCCACTTTGTTCTTGCATATACCAAGACAGGCTTTGATGACAACGTGGATGTCATCAGTGTATGGCAGCACTGAAACCACATCGCATTTCTTCTTTGGCTTGTAATCTTCAAGGATGTCGGTGTCAGGCTTGATGGGTGTCTTGCCGCATTTGCGCATCACCACGCTTAACGGACAGTCGCTATCGAAGAATGGCTCAATGATTTCATTGGTGAAATTCTCGGCGTGAAGAATGTCCCAAATCACATAAGGGTGGATGTCAAGTTCATCAAATGATTTTTTAGGCAGTCTTTTCCTACTTAAATCTGATAGTTTCTCTTCGCCATTGGCCACAGCCCAATATTGCCTTACGGTATTGATGGATAATTTTAATTTTTCCGACACCTCGTTTTTTGTGGCATCGGGATTTTTTTTCAAGTAGTCTTTGATTCTTTCAACGATGTTGGTTTTGCGCTCATACCGTCTGTCAATGCCCATCGACTTGATATAATACCTGATGCCCTCGATGCTCACGCCATTCTTTTTGGCGTTCTGCTCAACGGTTTTCGTGGGGTCATATTCGATTTTACTTATCCGCATCACTCCTCCTTTCATCAAGCCTCTGCCGCCATCGACACAGGATTGCCTCCTTGCTGATAAAGCGGAATTACTACGTTATGGATATTGTCAATGTATTTGGCCAATGGTATCATGTAGGCATTGAACACGCTCAATCGCTCATCAAATGGCGGCTCGTTTACGACCACATCCTTTGTGATGTCGCCATTCTCGCAAACATAACTGACCACGGTCATCAAAAACTCTTCTTGTTCTGAATTAAGTTCCATTCCTGAAATGAACCATCCAAAACGCTGCATGGCCTCTTTTCTGTCCACGCCAATCAACGAGCGAATGAGGATGGCCACATTTGAACCGCAAATCTTTCCAGCTGTGTATTTGTCGTAATCTTCCTTGCTGCCCAACTCTTCCCACATAATGCGTTCCAACTCTCTGAAATCATCACCATCCAACTGCTTCATGTTGTATATCTTATCCAACACGGGCAAATGTCTATTGGAGGCAAGGAAATTCATTACACGCTGCCTATAACTGACCCTTGGAGTAACGCCCTCGACCTCGCCTTCATCGCTGATGACATCATCAATATCGACCACAAACCACTTCTTTTTGTCGCCTAACAGGAATTTCATCAAATCTCGCAAGTCAGTCCTGACCTTTTCAAGCCATTGAAGCGAAACATTTTGCCATGCCACTTCGGAAAGAACCTCTTTGATTGTGGGCATTTTGGCTTGAACCTGTGGCAACGTGGCCATTTCTTCCAACTTTTCCGCAATCAACTTCACACGCTGTATGCTCTTTGTTGGATTCACATCACCGTCAAGGCAAGCAAGTTCAATAGTCAAGGTCAACACGTCAAACTTCTTTGCGCTTTCATCCAAAGTGCTTTTGGGTAATAGTGGTGCAATGTCCTTTTTCAAGGTCAGCAAATCCAAATCAGAAATGTAAGTCCACGATTCTTTTTCCTTGAAATGGCTTACAGATTCCCACTTCATTCTGACTGAAATATGACTGTCTGAAAGCGTTCCAACTTGTTCGTAAAGCAATGCCTTGATTTCATCGTGAAGGTTTTTGCAGTAGTCATCTTCCTGCCACTTCTGATGCTGTAGTTGGAAAGCAATTTCAGAACGCAAACAGAACAGACGTTCCGTTAGTGATTGTGTGGTCTGTGCTTCGTGTCCATCAGGATTCTTGTCAAAGTAATCGAAGTTGCCACACCAATCGAAGATGTAGAAACATTCCTTGTCCTTACCGGGGCCAAAAATGTTTTCGCTTAATCTCGTTCCACGTCCAATCATTTGCAAGAATTTAATCTTGCTCTTGATGGGCTTGAAGAAAACAAGATTGAGAATGTCAGGCACGTCAATACCTGTGTCAAGCATATCGACCGAAACGGCAATCTGTGGGTCTGCATCACGAATCTCAAACTTATCTATCAAGTCATGGGCATAGGTGATGTAATTGTCAATCAACGCACAAAAACCTGCTCCATATTCAGGATAAAGCACATTGAACCTATCGACAATCATTTCAGCATGGTGGTGATTGTATGCGAAGATGACCGACTTTCCAATACGTTCACCACTTTGCACCTTCAGGCCGTTTTCCATCAAGTCCTGAAGGACTGCATCTATTGTATCTTGGTTGAAGATATAACTGAATATTTCGTTGTTGGCAATGTCTCTGCCGTTGATTTGCTCGTATTCCCACACCAATTCCAACTGATGCTTTTCCTCTTCCGTCAGTTTGTTGTACTTGATGCCTTCTTTCAAAATGAGTGAGCCACGCTTGAAGCCATGATAGTTGACCAAATAATGGTCTGCCACGGCCTCATCCAACTCGTAAGCGAAATTTGGCTCTCCTTCTTCCATTTGGAATATCTCGTATGTGCTTTTGTCAACGTCCTCTCTCGGTGTGGCAGTCAAGCCAACCAACATGGCATCGAAGTAGTTGAACACAGCCCCATACTTGCCAAAAATCGACCTATGCGCTTCATCTATGATAATCAAATCAAAATGACCTACCGAATACAGTTTGTCGTCTGTATCAATGTAGTTTATCATGGTTTGATACGTGGAAAAAACGATACGGGCGTTGAAGTCTTTCTTTTTATCGTTATCCTTGTCGCTCAATACGCAAGTTGTGGTATTGGGCAACAGTTTCACATAGTTCTTGTGGGCTTGACTAACAAGGCTTGTCCTATCAGCAAGAAACAGCACATTCTTTACCCAATCATTGCGCATCAAGACATCCACAAGCGATATGGAAACCCTTGTTTTTCCTGTTCCCGTGGCCATCACCAAGAGGGCTTTGCGGTGTTTCTTGTTGTAATGCTCACACACGGCTTTGATGGCCATTTTCTGATAGTGGCGGTCGGTGATGCTGTCTTTGACTGAAAAATCGGTGATGTCCTTGCGACTTCGTTTTTGAATCAGGCGTTCCAAGTCATCGGCTGTGTGGAAACCAAACAATGGCCTTGGTGGATAGCCCAATCCATCAATGATTTTGGTCTCAAATCCATTGGTGTAGTAGATGACAGGTCTAATGCCATATTGCTTTTCAAGGCAGTCGGCATACAATTCTGCCTGATGCTTGCCCTTGACGGGTGAAACCGATGTGCGTTTGGCCTCGACCACGGCAAGCGGAAGGCCGTTGCCGCTGAAAAGAACATAGTCGGCATAACCAATCCCATCCTCATTCGGCATCCCGTGAACTTCGACTTCAATACAGGCTTTCAAGGGTTGAACCATACCTTCAGTGTCAAGCACCTGCCATCCTGCTTCTTTCAACATCAGGTCGATGAATAACTTTCGGGTTTCGGCTTCGGTGATGTCGGTAGGCAGTTCTTCAACGGGTTTCGGGTCTTTAAGTGATTCCTTGTCGGCACCGGAAACAATGGTGTCGTTTTCCTTGACCTCAACCTTGGAAGGCACAAAGACTGTTTCGTGGTCAGATTTCGGTATCAGGTCGTTGTCGAAGGGCTTCACTTCCTCGACAATCTTCAACTTCAACAAGATAGCCCCAACCACATTGTAGATATTGAGCAATGCAAAAAACGCTTCTCTTCGTGAAACGGTGCTATGCGCTCCGTGGTTGCCCACCCTGCGGACATAGTGGACTGCCATCATCACCTTGGGGTCATTGATGAAACCGCTGAATGGCTCTCCATCGACCAGCTCTGCCAATGATGTCCTTGGTGGAATGTCAATGCCCTTTGCTATATACAGCGACTTGGTAATGTACTCCAATGCCTTTCTTGCATTGACAGCACTAAAATCGGGATTGCTCCATTGGTTTTCCTCTGCTGCCGAACAGAATCGGTGCAGGTCGGTCATCCCAAGTTCCTTTATGTAGTCGAAGTTTCGCATATTATGATTCCTGTTTTATCTTGTATATGGTTTCAAGAACTTCGTTGAAGTATGATTTCAACAATGAAATCTGTTTTTTAGGTTCACTAAATCCGTTGAATTTATCCGACTGGTTAAAGTCAAACCATACTGCTCCGATTTCTTCGTAAGGTTTGTTAAACGTTTTCCCTTTCTTCAAGCCATCTATCTTACTCAACAGCAAATCGTACACGGGTTTACCCCATCCTTCACGATAATCAAATCCAATGCAAATCTGTGGATGCTCTCGTTCAAAATAAACACCCATCCATCCCCAAGTTTGTTTCAGTCTGACGTGTTTAAATTTGACATCAAAATACTTTCCCATAACTCCGTCTCTTGGGGTGCAGAATAGATTTCCGCCATTGTTTGTATCTTTCTTGCTGTCGTAAAGACTTGAAGCAAACATTTCATTATCTGCAATAAACACCTCGTCCAAAGAACGATAAAAGGTGTATAATGAAAACATTCCGTCTAAATTCATGGGTTGTTTGGGGATAAAGATTTGACAAACTTCTTTCAAGTATTCAAGATAACTGTTCCACAAGGATTCCTCTTCTTTGGGGATTCTCTTTTTGATGTAAACGTACAATTCTGTCCATGTGTGTACTGAAAAGCCCTCCTTCAACAAGGGATAGTTGGTGATATACCCAAGTTGTTCGTTGGGAATTTTGAACTGTTTTGTGTACTGCTCAAAGTGCTGATTTCTATCCCAAATCTTACATTCAATAAGAAACACTTTGCCTTTATGTTCAAAATAAAAATCAGGTCTGCTGTCCTCATCGGGTAGTTCCCTTTGTAGAAATACCTCATCGAAATTCTCCTTGGGAAAGAAGAATTGTAAGAAAGAGGCCTGAAAGATTTCAGACGTTTGGCACATTGTCCATGTAATATCAGATAGATTATTCTCGCTATTAAGTCGCAAGGACAGATTCGATATGAAATTCTCAATTAAAGACATGGTGCAATGTGTTTTGTGTTTGGACTTTAATCTGCTGCCAACCTGTATTCAAAATAGGACGGGTCAATGGCGAAAGCCGCTTTCAGGTCTTTAAACATCTGCTGATTCATTGAAGGCAGAAATGAAACATAGTTGTTTACGGCTGCTTGGATTGCGCTGATGCTGTCCTTGTTCTTGACCCAGTTTTGAGGAATGAAGGCTTTTTCTTTGAGTTTTGCGGTCTCTTCACCTTGTGCATAGGCATTGTTCATGCAGTTGGCCACAATACTAATTATCGTGTCCACCATATTGTTGTTTTGGGCTGCAACAAGGCATTGATAGGGTGAAGGAACCGTGTCCCGACCATTCAATTTGGCCACAATGGATGAAATCGTGAACAAGAAATGATACGGTGCATAGGCTTTCATGGTCAGGATGGTCTGATGAATGCTCAAAGGATTATCCTCTGTCCACACGCTCATTATCTTGTTGTACCAATAATTCAATGCGTAGATGTCTTCCGGCTTGTATTCTTTCTTGAATAGCGTATCAAAGTATTTGTCAAAGATTTTGGTCTCACCATAGGAAAGGTTGGGACGCTGCGAATACCATGCAATCAAGAACTTGCCCAAATACGACAATTCGACAAAGTAGTCCTTGCTCTTGTCAGCTGGTAATTGGTCGCCTCGTTTGGCGGCAAAATAGCCTGTGGGATATTTCTGTTCGTAAGCCTTTTTAAGCCTCATCACACGTTTGTCGTTGCTTCGTAAGTCTCTTGTCTTGACTGCGCTCTGTGTGTTGGTGTTGATGCTGATATTGTCTGCTCTGTCTTTTTGCGGAATCTCATAGAACCTGAAAAGTACGTAGGCATCATCACGCTTTTTAACCACTTCGCTACAGGACAAGATGGTGTTCAATGATTGGCAACCATTGACCACGCTAACACCATGCACAATCAACTTCCCGTTGTCCAATTCCATTTTGTTGCAGATGGC
>CADAPW010000025.1 GCA_902789915.1 uncultured Bacteroidia bacterium
GTTTCGTAGAAGTCGCCCACACGAAACAACAGCATGGCATCGGGGTATTTCGCCTTAAAGGAGAAATACTGTTTCATCAAAGGGGTCTCGGTTGCTTTCTCGGCCATAAAACTACGATTTAAGGGGTACAAAATTACAAAAAATTCACTTATTTTGCCGACAAATTAGGAAATCATGCGTAAACTGACCACCGATGAACTACACCGCATCAGCAAGGAAGCCTTTGAACAAGCCGACAAGACACCTATTATTATTGTGCTCGACAACATCCGTTCATTAAGCAACGTTGGTGCTTTCTTCCGCACCGCCGACGCTTTCCGCATCAAAGCGTTGTTCTTGTGCGGCATCACGGCTTGTCCGCCCCATCGTGAGATACATAAAACTGCCTTGGGTGCCGACGAAACCGTCAAATGGCGCTATTTCGACACCACGGAGGAGGCCTGCGAGGTCTTGAAAGCCGAAAACTACAAGATTTTCGCCGTTGAACAAGTGGAAGGAAGCGTTGCATTGCAAAATTTCAAGTTTGAGCCATGCACTGCCTACATCTTGGGCAACGAGGTGGAGGGCGTCAGCGAGGGTGCCCTACCCTATTGCGAGGGCGCCATCGAGCTACCTCAGGAGGGCACGAAACACTCCTTGAACGTTTCCGTTTGCGCCGGTATCGTCATGTGGAAAGCCTTTGAACAGTTGAAAATCGGCGCAAAATGAGACGGTTTTAGGCGCTTTTTTATGCTTTTTCCGCAAAAAACAGCAAAAAATAGCATTTTTTTTCAACAATTTGTGTTGACAATTGAAATATTTCCTATTTTTGTTCGCTAATTGGAATAAAAAGATAGAGCAATTATTAAAAAGACAATAAATCAATTAACTAAATTACAAACCTAACACAATTACGTTATGAAGAAAAATTTGACAATTTCGAAGCTCATGATGCTTATCGTCATGGCTATCCTTCCCTTCAGCATGTTTGCTCAGAAGGAGGAAGGCAAAAAGAAATCCAAACCTGCTGAGAAGTACTGGTACATCCAAGCTGACGGTGGTCTCTCCATCAGCCACAGTGACTTGGCCAGCTACAACGGTGGTATTTGGGATGACTTCGGCCATTTCAAGACAATGGCTTTCAGCAACTTCAAAAACAGCTGGAACGCCCATCTCGGTTTTGGTTACCAATTCAGCAAAGTCGTTGGTTTCAACATCAAGGGCGGTTATGGTCGCATCAATGGCCACAAGCATTTAGACAAGCAAGGTAACGTTCAGTACCTCTATTTGCTTGACGCTGACGGGAAAACGCCTATAATTGACGACCCGGAGCATCCTTTCTATAGCACTGTACATGACCTCGGCCTCGACATGACCGACTATTTCGAAGGCAGCTTCAACTTCACCTTCAACCTCTTCAACATGTTCAAGTACAACCCGAGAAGAGCTGTCAACTTGATTCCCCATGTTGGTATCGGTGGTATTTACTACAAGGCTGGCCAGGTGAATAGAATGAATTACGATCCTGAGAACTCGTCTACAGAAGAAGTGATGTACACTGTTGCTCAGGCCAGAGACAAGCGCAAGCTCCACTTCAACGTTCCCGTTGGTATGGAATTGAACTTCAACATCACTCCCAAGTTCGACCTGTTCTTGGACTACACCTACACCTTCACTGGCACCGACAATCTTGACCAAGTGTGCAAGTACAATGAAAGCGGCCATGTCATCAACGACAAGGACATGTACAGCCAGGTTAACCTGGGTCTCCGCGTGAAGTTCAACAATCCTTGCGACATCGAAAAGATGGCCCGCGAGTCCAAGAAAATCACCTACCGTGTGAATCCTGACCCGCTGGTTGAAGGCGAAGACGGCAAGGTTTGCTTCGACGTCATCGTTACCATCCCCGGCGAATACTTCGAGAAACAGGCTGTCATGAACCTGAAGCCTTACCTGAAGTACAATGGTGGCGAAATCGACCTCGATCCTATCACCTTCGTGGGTGAAAAAGTGAAGGGCGAAGGCGACTTCCGCGTCAACTACAAGGAAGGTGGCGAATTCACCAAGCACTACTGCAAGGACTATGTGCCCGAGATGGAAAACTGCGAACTCATGGGCGACCCGATGTTCTATGTCTACGACGGCACCATCTATCCCACCCAGGAAGAAATCGTGAAGAACACCTATTTCACTCAGGGTGCTACCGAGAAGCTGGCTGACGGCGTCATCCCGATGAAGAAGGAAGAATGGGTTGACCAAGAGGTCACCGAAACCGTTGAAGAGATGGAAGCCATCAAGAAGCTCACCTATTTCTACAACAAGGATTCATACGACATCAACGGTAGAAGAAAACTCAACAAGGAAGCTGACGCTGCCTTCAACGAGCTGCTGAACGCTGGCGTGACCGAGTTCGAAGTCAGAGCTTGGGCATCACCTGAAGGTGAGGAAGGCCACAACAACGAGCTGTCCAACAACCGTTACAATGCTGCCCAGAAGCAGATGAACAAACTGGCCAAGAAGACCGAAGTCACAATCAACGGCCAAGGCTACGGTCCCGACTGGAACACCTTCGTCCAACTCGTTGCCGAATCCGACCTGAAGGACAAGGATGCCATCGTGAACAACGTGAACAACTCCAGCAACAAGGAACAGACCATCCGCGAGATGTGCGACATCTATCCGCAACTCGAAAAGGACATTCTGCCTCAGCTGCGCCGCGCTGAAGTCTATGTGAATGAACCCGTCCAAAAGACCATCACCAAGACCATCAGAGTGAAAGTGGAGAAATAAGAATCCATTTATGGAATGGAAAAGCCGCTCAATCGAGCGGCTTTTTTTGTTGCCTATTATATATAATTAATAAGGTGTTATAGTTCCACTCGGTGCAGCCCGATATCATAAGGCTGGTCGATGGCATCGATAATACGGCGATAGTCGCTTTCGTTGGCCACGAAGTCCATGCGGGTTGTGTCGAGCAACAGAATCCTCATGTTGCCTTGCTGCTGGTTGAGGAAATTCAAATAACCCTGTTGGATGTCAGCCAAGTACTCATCGCTAATCTCCTGCTCATAACTACGTCCGCGCTTGTGGATGTTGGCTTGCAACCGATCCACATCACAATAGAGATACACCAACAACTCAGGTTTGGGCATATCGGAAAAGATGATATTAAAGAAACGCGAGAACAGCTGGTACTCGTCCTCTTGCAGGTTGTTGCGCGAAAAAATCAGCGACTTGGCAACATAATAATCCGAGATGATGAAGTCGTGGAACAAGTCGAGTGCCCCCAACTTGTCCTTCAACTGCTGATAACGCAAGGCGAGAAAGGTCATTTCCAGTTGGAAGGAATACTTCTCCGGCTCCTTGTAGAACTTGGGCAAAAAGGGGTTTTTGTCGCCTTCAAACTCCTCAAGGACAAGTTTTCCATTAAAATCGTTGGAGATACGTGTGGCCAAGGTGGTCTTGCCCGCACCGATGGTTCCTTCTATGGCGATATAATTGTATTGCATAATCATTCGATTTTTCTGACTTCCGAGAAGTCGAAACAACGCTTCAATAGCTCAGTTTGAGTCATGTTAAACGCGGGATGCACAAACTCCGGCACCACTTCACACAAGGGCAACAAGGCAAAACGGCGTTGATGCAGCCGCGGATGCGGGATGGTGAGACTGTCGGTCAGCACGATATGAGAACCGTAATAAAGGATGTCCAAATCCGCTGTCCGCGAAGTATAGCCTCCCGTTTCGGGATGGCGCACGCGCCCCAACTCTGCCTCAATGTCGAGTAACTGTCGCATCATTGCCTCAGGCTCAAGCTCCGTTTCAACGACGATGAGACGGTTCAGGAACCATTCCTTTGCCTCAAATCCCCATGGCTCCGACTCGTAAGCACTTGATTGCGCCACAATCTTGCCACACCTATTATTAATTAACAGGCAAGCTTGGGCGTAGATCTTGTTTTTGTCGCCCATATTCGACCCAAAAAGGATAAGGCACCGTTCCATTATCGTGATTTTCGGCAAAAATAATGAATTTTAATGCTATAATCGCACAAAATACGACAGCAAAAAGATAAAAACATTACTTTTGCGCGATAAACAACTAAAACAAAAAGCATCATGAAATTCGGTAAAATCGTATTGGCGGCCTTCCTCGGCACGCTGATTGCATTGGTAATCAACTTCTTCATCAAAGTTGGCGTGGTTTCTTCCATGATCTCCAGCTTATCAAAATCCGACGCGGAGTCTTCCACCACTGTGAAGCCCAACTCGTTGCTCTATATGAAACTCGACTATGACATCCCGGACCGTACCGTCGACAATCCTATAGGCAGCTTCAACTTCAGCTCGATGGAAACGCAAGAATCCACTGGCATGACCACCATCTTGCACAACATCGAACATGCCAAGACCGACCCGAACATCAAAGGTATCTATTTGGAGCTGAGCAGCATCCCCACTTCCACGGCCACCCTTCAGGAAATTCGTAACAAACTCATCGAATTCAAGGAATCAGGCAAGTTCATCGTCACTTACGGTGAGAGCTATTCGCAAAGTGCCTATTACATGGCCTCCGTCGCCGACAAAATCTTCCTCAACCCCGAGGGTGCCCTCGACCTACACGGCATGGCTTCACAAATCATGTTCTACAAGCACCTGTTTGAAAAACTCGATGTTGAGATGCAGATTGTGCGTGGTCCCAACAACCGCTTCAAGAGCGCCGTGGAGCCTTATTTCCTCGACAAGATGAGCGAAGCCAACCGCGAGCAGATGGACAAGCTGCTGAATTCCATTTGGGGTGAAATCCTCACCAGCATCAGCCAAAGCCGTAACATCAGCGTGGAGCAACTCAACAAGATTGCCGACAATCTGGAGACTTACTTCGATGCCCAAAAAGCCCTTGAATATGGTTTGGTCGACAACCTCTACTACAAAGACCAACTGCTTGACGAGCTGAAAGGCCTGACGGGCAGCAACAAGGACATCAACACCATCGGCAACGCCAACTACGCCAAGTCATACAAAGACAAGAGCGTTAGCAAGAACGAGGTGGCTGTCGTCTATGCCTTGGGACAAATCTTTGACGGCAAGGGTGACGAGGAACAAAACATCTATTCCGAGAACCTCAGCAAGACCATCCGCAAGGCCCGCGAAGACGAGAACGTGAAAGCCATCGTGTTGCGTGTCAACTCCCCTGGTGGCAGCGCCGTTGCCTCCGCCATCATCGGCCGCGAACTCGACCTCACCAAGGCAGAGAAACCCATCATCGTCTCCATGGGCGACTACGCCGCTTCGGGCGGTTACTGGATCTCGGCCAAGGCCGACTACATCTTCGCCGACCCCACTACACTCACGGGTTCCATCGGCGTGTTTGGCACCTTCCCGAACCTGCAAGGCCTCTTGAACGACAAGATTGGCCTCACATTTGATGTGGCCAAGACCAACGAAAACGCTGACTTCGGCACCGTGACACAGCCCCTCACCGAATTCCAATACGGTAAGCTGCAAGAGATGGTGGTGAAGACCTACGACGACGACCAACTCGGCGACATGGAAGACGCCATCGCATACGCCGCACAGAAAGCCAACCTTGGTGACGACTACAAGGTGACCGAATGGCCCAAACAGAAGGACTTCTTCACCCGCATCATGGAGTCGATGAACAGCAATGGTTCCGACAAACTTGATGCCGCCATGCGCAGCAAGCTCGGCAGCTACTACAACTACCTGCAAGGTCTGGAATACCTGCAAAAGAACACGGGCATCCAAGCCAGAATGCCTTTTGACATGGTGATCGAATAATCATTGTAATTTCGACCATAGAAAATGCGGAGCGACATCGTGTCGTTCCGCATTTTTATTGGGGTTTTCGCGGTTCACAAGTTTGTGGACCACAAAATTGTGGACCACAAGATTGTGAACTATCGAAAAAAGATGTATCTTTGCAGCGGAATAAAGGATTCGTCATCATGAAAAAATCATTCATCTATGGTGTAGCTGTTGAAGGCAACAACTTCACAGACCGAGAAAAAGAGACCCGACGCCTCAAGCAAGACTTTGAAAACGGGCAGAACATGATACTCATTTCTCCGCGAAGGATGGGCAAGACCTCGCTTGTAAGGAAAGTGCAGACCCTTGTCGACACGAAATCCATTGTGACGGTTTACATGGACATCTACGATTGCCGCAACGAATACGAATTCTACAACAAATTTGCCGCCTCGCTCATGAAGCAAACCGCAGGCAAGGCAGAAGCCGTCATGAAAAACATCAAGGAATTTTTAGTTCGTTTGTCACCCACCCTCTCCTTCGGTCCCGACCCCAACAACGAACTTTCCGTATCCCTTGGCATCACACCCAAAGACTACTCGCCGGAAGAAATCCTGCAACTGCCTGAACGCATGGCCGCCAAAATGGGCAAACACATTGTCGTGTGCATTGACGAATTCCAACAAATTGGCGAGTTTCCGGACTCGCTGAAGGTCCAAAAGAAAATGCGTGGCATCTGGCAGTTGCAAAACAACGCTTCGTATTGCCTGTTTGGGAGCAAGAAGCATCTGCTCACCAACCTCTTCCAAAGCAAGAGGATGCCTTTTTACCAATTTGGCGACATCATGTTTCTCCAGCCCATCCCCACAGAAGACTGGATTCCTTTCATCCGCCAGAAGTTTGAGGAAAAGAAAATGAGCATTTCCGATGCCCTCATTGAAAAGATCTGCTCGACGGTGCAAAACCAATCGTCATACGTGCAGCAATTAGCGTGGAACGTCATGCTCAACACCACAAAGAAGGCGGACGAGGCCACTTTGGAAACGGCCATTGAAGACCTGCTCAACCAAAACTCACTGCTGTTTTTGCAACAAATCGAGAACCTGACTGCCTACCAGATGAACTTCCTGAAAGCCGTAGCCAAAGGCGTTCACACGGACTTCACCTCTAAAGAAGTACTATCCACCTATGATTTAGGCTCAAAATCCAATGTCTCAAGAATCAAGACCGTGTTGACGCAAAAGGAACTGATTGAAAAAACACCCAACGGAATCGTGCTCACCGACCCCGTTTTTGAGCTTTGGTTTACCAAAGAATGGTGTGAATAATCTATTGATTTCAAATCAATTACAAACAATATACTAAAAGTTCGCAACTTTGTGGTCCACAATCTTGTGGACCACAAAGTTGCGAACCGATTTTTGGCTATTTCACCACCTGCTTCCATCCCACCCAAAAGACGACCCTCTTGCCGCAGCAGGGGCAACGTTTTACAACAAACAGCCGCATTTGGGCTGGCGCGGGGTCTGTCATTGTGCCCTCTGGCAAGGTGAATAACTTGATTTCGGTTTGGCAGCGAGGGCAAGGTTTGGTGTGTACGCTTCCCATTATCCCAAAGCTTCAAAAGTGAAATGGTCTTTTCTGCAACACGCCTTCTTGTAGTCGAAGCCGTAGATGCGAATGTACGCCTCTTTGATTTCCACCGCGCCCTTGTAGAATGGATGCATTTAAATCTCAGGACTGTGTCTCATAACGAGGACACATTTCTATGCTATTTTCTAACTCGAAAAGACATATCGGACTATGAAATATAAGACTTCCATCAAACTGTTTCATATATGAAGTCCGAATCGCTTCAGCATCCAAATCTGTTACATGATTAATATCACAACGGCAAACTTTCAGAGTCAAATCAAATTCTCCTGCATGTTTACATTTATTCATAGTTTTAATGTTTATAATAACAACTTTAGTTATGTTCTATTTTACAATTCTTATGCCAATTGTGCATCATGTCAAAATGTCTTGTATATAACAATTTCATGAAAACAAAGCTCGAAACAATGCAACTCCTCCTTCATGAATAATATTATCATGAATCTCTCTAGGAACCAATAAAACTCTACCATCTGAAGTTTCATGTGGCACCAAATTGAGTTTTTCTTTGATTTCGATCAATCTCTCTCGTGTAATTCCTTGTTCTCTCGCTATTTTATCATACACATAATCATGCAATCCTGACCTCTCTCTCTTTTCGCTTAACAATTGCTCTTTTATCTTATCAGAAAGGCTATTATAATCGACATTCGTTTCATATTTGGCTAAATTATCAAAATTAGGTTCTCCATTTTTAAAATTAATTCCATCAATATTGTTCTCTTTAAGAATCTGTTCCCAAGTTTTATCATTCATATTACTATAAATACCTTTATGAGGATGATGGTTTGGGTTGGGAATCCATTTTGAATTTCCTGGTTCACCAGTCCAATGTCCTTCATTTTTAGGAATTCGTCTATTTAGAGGTAAACCATTGCCATTTCTAGAGCCAAATGGAGTTGGCCCAGGATTAGGCACAGAAACATTTTTAAGAATTGTTCCTATTCCTTTGACTATAAACACTATAATTAAGACTATTATCGCAATTATTATTAAAGCCATAATCAACCACAATAACCACAACAACAACGGCCACCCAATATCTTGAGTATATGTCCAATCTGCAACACTTTGGGGAGTATCGGAATAAAGCTTTACTGCGTTAACTTCATCCAACTCAACACCAGAAACAATAAATAGTCCTGTTTCCGTGCATTTCTTTTTCAATGGGTCAATTTTATAGGCAATCTTTACTAATTGTGGCTCAGTGGTAGCTTCAATTCTGAACCCTTCTTTTCCAACTGGTATATCATTGCAATACACTTTCACTCCCTCTAACCTATTGCAAGAATCATCAACAAATTGAACAATAGCCTCTGAATGAGATCTAACAGCATCCTCATTAAACTCAATTTCTATTGTTTTAGTCAATACCAAAGTATCAGGCCTAAGGCTCCTGAGAATCGGCCAATCCAAAGTAGCAACAAGCCACCGTGGATGAGAAGAAAGTAAGCCTCTAAAAGGTTCCTTGTATTTTCCCTCGCCAAAATCAACAGAAATAATTGTTGGCTCTTCTTTCTTGCAAGAAGAAAAAGGCATCAATACTATGAAGCTCAATAAAACAAACAATACTTTACTTTTCATCGTCTACAACTTTTAATGTCATCCTACGAACACCTCTATTGAGAATTTTAAACTCAAATTCATTTGGGGTAAAGAAAACAAGTGGATATTTCTCATCATTGTGGTTCACATTGATTTTTAAGGCCACATCTATTGGGATATTTATTTTCTCGGTTTTTTCGATTACATCAAACTCATATATTTTGGAATTGTTGGCGCTTCTTCGTGTCGGAGAAATTGAATAGTATGGATTATCTTCGATATCAAATTGGACATTCAAATCCTCCAAAAACACTTTTGGATTATTAGAAGAAAACTCGACTCCAATGGTCTTATCCTCAAAGATATTAAACCGCTGAACTAATGAAGACTTTATCAATGCAGCATTGATATTCAAAGATTCTATACTCCACATCTGCTTTGTGTTTCGTGTTATCTGCTGGATTTCTTGCTCAATGGCATTTGTGGTTAACATAACATAAAAAGAGAAAAAGTATTTGCCATCACAAATCGTATCCCAAGCCCTTAATCTCTCATACAATACTTCCTTGTCAGGACCAAAATTATGTAAGCCATCTGTAAGCAAAAACATATAGTTCACCTTCGTTGAATCCAAATACTCGATTCCTTTTGACCAAGCATCCGCAATATTTGTATTACCAGACTTTACGTTCAAAGACTCAATCTGCATACGCAAAGTGTCTTTTTGTGCTATCGTACCTTGAACAACCTCTTCGTTTGACGCAGGCTTGTCCGTAAAAGGAATAATCACAATTTCAGTTCTGGAATCAGAAATGTCATCAACAGCGTCTTCAAGGCTCTTTTTTACCTCATCAAAGATATTTGGCGTATTGACCGAACCTCGTCCAATCATTGATTTTGTAACATCCAACAAATAAATTCGTTTTTCAGATGTAATCATTTGAGAATACGAGTTTTGAAAGAATAAAACAAACAATACGAGGCTTAATGATTTAGTAATCCTATTCATTATTCTTCTCATTTCAAATATGCATTTTATTTACTTATTTCTACCTTCTATTATTTCCCCTTATCACTTCCACGGCCACCGCACAAAAAAGAGCGTGTCCCATCATCTTTCATCCCGTTCGGCAGGCTCTGGTAAACCTTAATCAGAGGATAAGAGAAAAGCAGTCCACGCCCTATGGGTTGAACCGCCTTCCTGAAACTCATGCCCTGACTCATGAAATTTACCAGACTTCGCCGAATCAGCAAGAACGTCAGAAAAACGATCTTCTCTATGTCTGTCGCAAAAGCAACGCGCAAATATACGTTTTTTTCATTTACACGCTGCGGACAGACATTTTTTCTGCGGACTGCTTTCTCTCGCTTCGTTTTGGCTTATGAACCTTTCAAGTTCTTGGCATAATAATGCTTGAATATCGGCTTGCAAATCTTTTTGTGAACAATCACATAAATGATTACGCCGACAATGGTGCCGATGATTTTTATGATGATAACGTTATCAAAGAATATGAATAAGGGCACCAACACAACCAATGCAGGCAAAGCCGCCAAAGCCATTGCCACCTTGTCGGCAGAACCCGCCTTGGTCCTCAGGTAAGCCTTGCGCCGTTGCGCAACTGTATATGCGTTTCCCATCACACCATGGCTTTAAACAACGTCTCCAGATTCTCCACCAGCTTGTCGTCGAAAGTGATTCCCCTGCCCAAGACCAACGACCCAACCACATTGCCATTGAGAGACAAACGGTGCCCTAAATAGGTGGTCCCGTCAAACACGATATTGCCCAAGCTGATTTCGTTGAGGTCGCTCAAGGCCACCTTGCCTCTTTTTTTGCCGGAAGCCAACATGGTGATTCCCCGAAAAAGGAAAGTGATTTTCATGCATTGGTAGTACACGTTACGGTCGGTCACCAACAAGCCCGTCAGCCTGCCCCATAGCGCCACTTTCACGTCTACCATGAACATGGGCTTCTCGCCGGGTTCGAGGCTCACATACTTCGCGTGCTGCTGAAGTTTCTCGTTAGTGATTTGGTCAGCCTCCAGCAAAAGCGGACTGATGACCTGGTTGCGACTCATTTTTTCAAATGTCGCCTTGATAATTTCCGAATAGTCTTTCATTGTGATATGTTTTGATTATCAAATATTTACTAATCAAACAAAGGATTATAAATATATTCATTCAGGTCTGACAACGACCGCCCTCTATATATGAGATCTATATCATATTTTGAGGTTCCGTCGAATTCCACCAAACTCACAAGCGCATAATACCCCCTTCCTATTTCGTAGGTGACGATGTAGCCTGTATAGGCATCACCAATCATTTCGCTGTTGAAATCCCAATTCAGGACCTTCACATCGCTTGTGGAATAGCCCTTGTCGATTGCCCCACAAAGCTTTAGCACATCCCGCTTGACTTGCTGGCTTTCAATCAATTCTGATTCAATCCATCCGCATCCCGTCGTTAAGGTCGCGACAAGCACAAACAACATGATGCTTAATGTCTTCGAAAGTTTGTTAGTAAGTGTCTTCATTTTTTAGGTTTTACATTGTACTTTGCTTTTACTTCTATGCAAAAGTACACAAGGCACTCCTTCCATTCCATTTGGAAGAGAAAAGCCCATTAAAACCTTTGAAGAACAACGTATTGTAATCGTAAGAAATCGTAAACGAGGCTTACAAGCCAAACAAATCCTTGTAATACCTGACCGCCGCCGAATCGTTTTCGAGGACTTTGGCTATTTTATCTGCATTGGCGTTTTTGGCCACGTTGTCGTCGGCAAAAAGTCGCTCCAAATCATTCCAAGAAAGACCCGAACGATGCAAACCATAGAAAAGCAATTGGCCGGCCTTGCCTTTGACAGCCTTCAAACGCTTGCCTTGCCTACAGACAAAATCCCTATCCAACAGCCCCTCCAACAACTGCACCAAATCGCGATCACCTTTGGCAGTGGCAATCACACAAGTGGAATCTTTGAAAACGCTGTAAACCAAGTTATTCAGTTCCGTTTTCGACATCTTTGCCGATAAATAATCCGATGGACGCAGCGATTGTCCTTTCGCGAGATTCTTGTGGCGCAGATAGGTCTTTTCTTTCCCGTGTTCAAGGCCAACCTTTTCGTGGGTCTCATCATCGAATTTGAACAACAAAGTCTGCCCTTTTTCCACGATAGAACTTAAATTCGGGCAGCCGACCACATCCAACAGGAGTTTGTCGCTGTCTTTCACATTCAGCAGCAGCACAACGCGACATAGCTTATTGTCAGCCAATGCCTTAAGACACGATTTCAAAGTATCATTGGCATCAGTAAGATAAAGAATGACTACATCCGTGTCCTCAAGAGAGCCAACTTTGCCCAAATCGAACCACGACAATTCAGATAATTCACCGCCTACATCAAAGGCCTTTGTGTCAACAACTTCCAGAGGGAATGAAGATGCGCACCTGAAGCCTTTTGCCAGTTCCTTCAGTTGGGGTTCAAAAGCACTTACCAGTTTGTCCAATTCCTGTTTTGCAGGCAGTTTTCCTATTAGGAATGACATTAATTCTTTATCCCAGATGTTAGGTTGAGCAACTTCCACCATTTCGGATGTCAGTTCCAAGTCTACGGACGGAACAAACTGGCGGAAACGTGCCTTCTGCAAAGCATTGAGCATGAGTCGGGCAGCGGTGGCCTCGTCGTCAAGGCAAAAAGCCAATCGGAAGTCAGTAAACAATTCCTTCGGCGTTTTCTTTGGCTGCACCTTATATAAATAGCGGTTGATGGTCAGCGTTTCGGAACGGAAATCATCGAAATGGGTCAACCCTTTGATTTCGCCTTCGGCTATTTTCTTGTCCAACAACGTTTTCAAGGCCGAATTCCACACTAAAAGTACTTCGGGGTGCACGGCCTCCAATAATTCCTGGAACGCCTCCCAATCCTCTAAGCGATAGATCAAACCTTCCTCCTCGTATTCAGGCACTTGTGACGACGGACAGAAATACTGCAAATAATTGGCGAAAGCCATCTGTTCCCAAAAGGCTGTTTTTTCGGCTTCGGTGCAGTCGTCGGTCTTGCCCAACATCAGTTTCGTGAAATAGGAATAAGCCGGATAACGGTCGTATTCCTCCAAAAAAGCATCGATTTCAATTTGGTTGCTTAGCGAAAGGCGCAAATCATGGCGGTCGCCGTAGGCAGGACACTTAGCATCATAACTTGCACAATTCCTTTGCATTACACAGTCTTCATAAAATGGGCACTGCTTCAGTATGCAATGATGCTTCACGCCCAAGACAAGGGTTCGGTAGCCCTTGAAGCCCTCTCGATAATGCTGCCCTATGCGCGGTTGGAAGAACATCGGCACTATTTCTCATACTCCGCCATCACCTCGTCTCTCTCTATCTGCTTCTCGCCCCAATCATCCATTAACCTTTGGAGTTGCTCCTTCTTTTGGCCATAAGCCCAATACCAGTCGTTGTCAATCTTGATGTCGGGATGCTCGTCGGGATGGGCCATGATGGCATCTTGCTCGGCTAACTCGGCTTCCAGTTTGCCGATGGCTTCTTCCAAACGTTGGATTTCCTTGTCGACCTTGCGGAGCTTGGCGTCAATCTGCTTCTTGCGCTCGTAGTTGATTTTGTTTTGCGAGATAGGTTCGGCGGCGACTTTCTGAGGCTGCTGCTTGGCAGCTATCTCCAACTCCTTCAAGTGGGTAAGGTTCTTCTGTATTCCTTGATGTTGGGCTTGCGGAACTCATAGACCTTGTTGGTCAGGCCTTGCAGGAAATCACGGTCGTGGGAGACGATGATTAAGGTGCCGTCGTATTGGATTAAGGCGTTTTTCAGGATGTCCTTGGAGAGCATGTCCAAGTGGTTCGTCGGCTCGTCGAGGACCAACAAATTCGTTGGGAAAAGCAGCATCTTGGCCAAGGAAAGACGCGCTTTCTCGCCACCAGAAAGCACCTTCACCTTCTTGTCGATATCGTCGCCACGGAAGAGGAAGGATCCAAGCAAAGCCTTCACCTTCAGGCGCATGTCGCCGACGGCCACATCGTCCAAGGTCTCAAAGACGGTCTTGTTCATGTCGAGCATGTCCTGCTGGTTTTGGGCGTAATAGCCAATCTTCACCTCATGACCCAGTTTCACCTCACCTTCATGGTCGAGCACACCGCAGATGATTTTGGACAAGGTCGATTTGCCCTCGCCATTGCGTCCTACAAAAGCAATCTTCTCCCCTCTCGGAATCAACAGGTTGACGTCTTTGAGGATGACTTGGTCACCGTAAGACTTGCCCACATGGTTGAGTTCCAGCGTCACCTTGCCGGAATGCGGCGCAGGCGGGAACTTGAAGTGGATGGCCGTGCTGTCGATGTCGTCGATGACGATTTCATCCATCTTTTCGAGCAGCTTCACGCGGCTCTGCACCTGCTTGGCTTTGGTAGCCTTGTAGCGAAAACGCTCGATGAAGGCCTCGATGTTCTTGATTTCGCGCTGCTGGTTCTCGTAGGCCGACCGTTGCATGTCGACACGCTCCTCACGCAGGCCGACATACTCGGAATATGGCACCTTGTAGTCATAGATTTTGCCATTCGAGATTTCCACCGTGCGGATGGTGATGTTGTCCAGGAAAGCGCGGTCGTGCGACACCATCAGGATGGCACCGTAATAGGCTTTCAGGAAACCTTCAAGCCATTGGATGGACTCAATGTCAAGGTGGTTGGTAGGCTCGTCGAGGAGGAGCAGGTTGGGTTTTTTCAACAGGATTTTGGCCAGTTCCACGCGCATCTGCCAGCCGTTACTGAACTCGCGCATGGGGCGCAGCATGTCATCGTGGCCGAAGCCCAAGCCAACCAGAATCCGTTCCGCCTCGCCTTCGATGCTGTTGCCACCAAGCAAGGCCAAGCGGTCGTTCAAGTTGTTCAGTTTGACGATAAGTTTCTCATACTGTGGACTTTCATAGTCGGTGCGCTCGGCCAGTTCTTGTTGCAGGCGTTCCGAATCGCGTTCCAATTGATGGTATTCGTCGAAAGCGGAAAGTGCCTCATCCAAAACGGTCTTCGTACTATTGACATTCTTCTCTTGAGGCAGGTAGCCTATGGTAACACCTTGAGGGATGATGACATCGCCTTTTGAAGGCTGTTCCAACCCACAAATAAGTTTCAGCAATGTAGTCTTTCCCGCACCGTTCTTTCCCACGAGGCCGATGCGGTCTTTCTCGCGAATCAAAAAGGAGATGTCGGTGAAGAGGTCTTCACCGGTGAAGTGCATGCTGAGGTTTTGGATTGAAATCATCGTGGGCCGTTTTAGGCGGCAAAGATAGGGATTTTATGGCAATGCTCAACGAGTTAGAATGAATGGCCACGGCGTATGTTGCAACAATTAGCACCAACATCAATAAAAGCATTATTCGGTACGTTATTTCATTTCAAGCAAGCACTCATTCGTCTTGATTTCTCCGTTATAGCGATGATATTGTTGTATAGTATCGGGCAACAACCATTCCATTTGCACAAAACAACCTTCGGCCATATTCCAACAATTTTCGACTACCGAATTCGCAGTATATCTAGGTGACACGCGGAACAAAAACTTCCCTCTATTGATACACAATGCCATTAAATTATGTGAGGTAACATATGAAGTCCCCGATTTTAGGAAAACCAAATTCAGTCCCGTGTTGTTCTTCATTGCCTGCCATATTTCTTCTGCTCGGGGCATACCTGTTTTCTTCATGTCATCTAGCTCTTTCCAATCATACATATAACTTAAATCGTCGTTGATATAATGCAAGAATACCTCATTTTCGTCAACTTGCATACTGTCCAAAGCAGTCCACGTTCCATCCAATTCAACAACAAAATCCTCTGCATAGTCTGATTTGTTAAATGCCATGATTTTGTGATAATCTGATGACTTGTACACTTCGTAAGGGATTCCCATTGCTGTGCCTTTCCTGAACTTCGGATATGGCCATTGCACATCACTCACGCCTTTTATGAAAATGTCAATGTTCGTATCGTTAGTATAAGTCACATCCAAAAAAGGGACTTCCGTTATTGTGTCAAGGAAATCGTTATACATAGTTTCGTAATGTATGGCAAACTCAATTCTCACATTTTGCGAGAAAACCAATCCCGACATAAGACACAACAAAGTCGACAAACAGATGAAACGTTTCATAATATGATTGTTGTTATTGGCTAAATTATGGTTTCCATAAACCAACCTCGGTTGATTTTAAAAAATTATTCTATCCGTTGCCTCTTGTGCACAATCTTGTTCTCGCCAAGGCCAGTTAAATCCCACAGAAAACGCCGTAGTTCCTCCATCCCCTCATCCTCACCGTCGCCTCGGAAAATAACATGGTATTGGTTGTTTGAATACATTTCAAAAATATTGTTCATCCCACCTTGATCATACATAGACAAATTGTCGTTAGAAACAATCCCTTTACCCATATCAACTATATTGTTATATGTTGAATCATCTATTGGAATAATATCATGATATAACAAATTCTCTTCACAGGTATCCCACAGAATGTAACTAACAAACATTAAAGCACCTTTTTGATTGCTTGGCTCAATTCTAATGCAATACGGAACATAAGTGTATATCTCTCTGTTTTTACACCATGTAAAACGGATAACCTGTTGCTTATTTCCACAACTTAGGATGGGTTCTTCTAAAACAAACAACCGATTGTTAAGCCAATCAGCGATTTCTCTAACCTCATTTTCAGATTCTATATCAGCAAGACTATCTAATTCTCTTTCTGTTGGATAGTGCCCAAACACCTTTTTAAACAATTCAATATCAAGACGTTTCTCAATAAGATTCCGATAGTGAGAATGTGATAACTTCAATTTTTCTACTGGAAAGTAATCACCACATTCGTCAATACTTGAATTCAATCTATCCAAACGCTGATAAAAACGTCGATCGGCCAAAGGAAAGACGTTTGTTTGATGATTTATTTGCAATACTTTTTTCAAACCAATAGTCATATTGGATAAGACAACCATTCCTTTACCATCTTTAAAATTTTGTAAGTTGAGTCTATAAATGCTATTTTCAGATTGACGGAAAGCAATAAACAAATCTTGAATTGCCAGGTCACCATCAATCTCGAAGGAAAACTCACCTTCTTCATCAATTGGATTAACTTCCAGAATTGAATCGTTTTTTGTTAAATAGACATTTTTTCCAAAACTATTCTCACCCTCTCTCGACTCAATTAGAAAGACCCATTTTTCTATGCTTTGAGAAAAGCATATTTTGCTAAATAATACTGTAATGATAAGAATAAGAACCCGCATAATTTGTCATTTTGGTTTAAAAATAATCATTTCATATTGAACATTATAGAGTTTGTACTGCCTATTGATAGTAGTAGATGTTCTGTAATTAAACCTGCCATCATAATACATTGGGTCTGCCAATTGCAGTTCATAACCCTTATCATTGAACCCAATTCCTGTAATTACAGTTGCATGTCCGTCTATTATATCTCCAGTTGACGACAAGAATCTTTCTGCTCCTGCGACTATTGGACAACCATCATTTAAGGCTTCAACAATAATAGACACTTTATTATCCTCAAAATATTTCACTTCATATTCCGCACTTAGTTTTGTGTAAAGTGTGAATAAATCCTGTTTGTCATAACCGTTATCTTCCGCTATTTCGCATAATTCCTCTGCCGTCCTCGCAAAATCCCCCAAAATGAACTCCTCAATCATTTGTAAACAGACATATTTACAATACTTTGGATTAGACATCCAAGCGTCCGGCTGATTAACAACATTAAAGTTTCGAATTCCTTTCAGCATAATCCATCCCTCTGCCACCAAATGCATAGCATGGTTCAGACCTGCACAAATAAGCCCATTGCATACGCCTTCCCAGAAATTTCCGCCAACAATTGTAGACGAAACGCCTCCAGCCAAGGCACCTCCCGCTATCATGGCGGCTCGTTGCCATTGCACAGAACATGAATGTGCGCAAGCCGCACCGATACATGAACTCACAAGCGAACTCGCAGCACCAGAAGCAAAGCCTTGCCAGAAATGGCCACCACTGGCCACAGTTGCTGCTCCTGCAAGAGTGCCATGGGCCACTGCTTTGAATGCTATAATACATGCCACTCTGCCCGCCCCATCCATGGCGGCCGTAATTGCTTCTCCAACATAGCCTATACCATAAGAGAACATCCCTTGTACAGCACCAATAGCTGCCGCCTTGACAAGATCTTGATAAATGGGTCTATCATAACAATAGTTCTGAATACATTGAGTAGCAACAGAAACGGCAGCTGCAATAGCCATTACAGCAGCCGCACATAATTCTTCGCCACTTGGATCCACATATTTCAACGGGTTGTTTAAACAATAGGCATAACGATTAAAGTTCTGTGAATTATCGGGAGCTTGTACATAACTATCCACAGACAGGAATGAGCTCATCATCGGGTCATACATACGCCCGTTCATATTGATAATGCCAATGTCTTTCTTCCCAGCGTCAAAAACGAACAGATGTTCATGCCCAGTAAAACCTCTGTCAAAAATGGGGTCTTCCAGAGGATTCCCCGACCATGTCTCCGGATTGCGCCTAACGCCCCATGCATCAAAGCTCTGCTCTTGTATTGAGCATCCGCTGGCATCAACAAAGGTTGTCCAACTTCCAAGATTGTCTTTTAGAAGATACGTGATACTCTCATTACCATTACCAGAAGCTTCTGTTTTTCCTATAATGGCGAAAGCGCCTAATGGCCCAGCAAGATATGTATTGGATGACAATCCACCACATTGAATATACTCACAATTGTCCACATAGGTTTTCTGCATCTCAAGTATCCCTCCATTAGTAACAGTCATCCGAATGCGTTGCCTATCGTATCCGTAGTCAAACCCAAACCCATGAGCATCCTGCAAGTCTATGTTGCTCACTTTATCGAACATAGTATAATCTATATTATAATTAGCGGATGGAGGCGAAAAAGTGGTCATATTGGCAGAACTGATAGCATGAGGACGCAATTGCCCGTCAGGTCCAATATAATCATATTCTGCGGAAGAGAACACTGTCTCTCCATCCGCCTGCTTGAATGTCATACGTCCTAATTCATCATAAAGCGTTAACCCTGTATTAACGCCATTCAACTTGACAGATTCCAACCTGTCAAGTTCGTCATAATAAAACCTTTCCTCAAGGTTTCTTCTTTTGTCACGACGAACGTTCAAATTTCCAAAATAATCATATTCATAACCCAAAGATTGCAAAACATTGCCATTATGATTAGATTCAATTCCATTTAACAGTCCTGTTTGAGGTGAGTAATAACGCGTCGATTCCACTCCGTTTCCCAATTTGTATCGTGTGATTTGCCCATTCGCATCAGTCTCTAAAGTCTGCCAAAGAACCTCTCCTTGCCCATCTGTTATTTTGTCCAACACACCTGTCATTGCTTTGTATTCATTATACGACGTGTATTCCGTCGGATATGTTACAGACTTAACTCTCAACGGAAAGCCAAGATTGTCATCGTATGTATATGAAGTTTGATATTCTTTGCCGAATAACTTCTCAATTTTAGAATCAATCCTATTTAAATGGAAATTGTCGTATAGAAAAGTGATCTGTTGGTCTGCTCCATAAATTATTTGAGATAATAGACCTTTCTGGGTCCCACTATTAGAATAGATCCAATACGTGTCTTTTGTTGTATGATGGAGATTGTCGTGTTCAATGCGTTTGATAAGTCTGCCAATTTGGTCGTATTGGTATTCGGTTAGATCCTGTTTTGGGGTAAGGGATGTTTTCAACTGTCCAAAAGCATCATATGTTTCAACGATTTTGCCGTAATTTGGATCATGAAGCATTGTTCTATTTCCTGCATCATCATATTCCAGGCGAATTCTAGTTTTATTATCTTCTCCGACCTGGGTCCATCTTAATTTTCCATCAGGATAATAATTATAAGTCACTTCAGTTCCTAACTCATCCTTGACCATGGTTTTCTGACCAAGATAATTCCCAACTTGAATGGATGTATGGGTATCACCATCTGGAGTATTAATCCGACTTGTGGTCTTTAGTCCGTCATAGCAAAGATTACAATTCGTCCCATTAGGATAATAGGTGTCTATTGGCCTCAAAAATCCATCATAATAATATGACGACCACAGTGGGTTGTTTTCTGTGAAATATGGAAGACTCTTCCTAAACACAAGTCCCATATTATTGTATTCTGTGTCTTGGTAAATGGGTCGATACTGTATTCCATCATATGTGACGGTGCGTAATTCTCTTCCAGCAGCATCATAGAAAACTTTTGTGGGCATTTCCCCGCTAATGCGTTTCCACGTGTAATAGGCGGCTTTTTCTGGAGCATCGTTGTCATTTACAACCCATCTTTTTGCTGCACATCCGTAGGTCAAGTCTGGATAACGAACATAATCGGAGGTTCCTAAATGGTCTGAACGATTGTAACAAGTTGTCAGACCATTACAATCCGTGCTAGTTATCAGCTCACCATATTTGGAATCGAACGCAGTGCGTGAAACATAACCTACAGGATTTGTCTCTGTCTTTGGAAAACGATAATTCTTATAAGTATATGTGGTCATTCGAGGAGAGGGGAAGCCATTGAGAGAAGAAAGTGTTTCTGAGACAACATTGCCAACAATGTCATAATCGTACGTTGTGGAAGTGGCAAGTCCGTTTTCGTTATCACAATTACCGCCTGGATAAGATGTTATCACTTTGGCATGATAAGAATTGTCATCCTTATAATCATAGGTTATCAATGATTTTGATATTCTATCATCTCCCCTCTTCCATGCAGTTACAATTGTTGTGTCAGGGCGGTTAATAATCCATTGTTCCAAGAAACTGTCTGGTTGAAATACAGTTCTTGTATGTGTAATATGATTGCAATCCGATGCGTTGCCGACCCATCGGTTGTCAGTCAACCCTTCGTAAACGTCGGTCAATTTGATGGTATGTCGATACAGACCTATACCTCCATAATAACTGTCTATGTATTTATTTTCAGTAATGCTATTTGACAAAAACTCTTCGCTGTCATTGTCAGGGCTGAAACATAGCGTTTGCTTTTTTAGAAGCGTGGGGACATACACATGTGGATTGTTCCAATGCTCCAAATAGCTATTGGTATAAACGACTTGTGTTACCAATCTACCTAATGCATTAAATACCCGTTGACTTTTTATGGAAGTTGCGCGATGGCTTTCCAATGGCTCAGTTGTATAATCTGTAACTATGCTATCTTGAATATGGCCCTGGATGGATGATGTGGAAATCGTTTTCAAAAAACCAATGAAACCGTGTCCTTTACGGTGGACAAGTGCATTTCTATAATAATACTTTGTTGTCACCACTGGCGTTTCTGCAATAGCATTATAATTTGAAAAAGATTTCAAAGCCTTGATTGAGAAAGGCAAGGAGAAAACATCTATTTCAGGTTGGTCGTAGAGTTTTGACCAATTGTAAATACTTGAATTAAAAGTTCTCAAATAATCGTATTCAAAAGTAGTCTTGTTTCCCATTCCATCGGTAATAGAATTGACAGAATAACGATTGCTTAATGGTGGGAGGCAAAAAATGTTGCCATTACCCATGATACACATACTTTCATTGCCTAAAAAATTACCACAACATAAGGTCATCTTTGACGCGAGTCCATTTAAACCTATTACATCGAGGTCAAAGACTTGTTTGCTTGAAAAAACAGCTCTATCTGACCCAACTCTAATTAGAGGGGCGTAATATACATATAATTTGTTGCCATTGATTAATACAAAGTCTGATTTGCCATCCCCGTTCATGTCCAGCACTTCATAAAAATGATAGAATGGATAATCACTGGGTGAGTCAAATAGCCCACCCAAATTCTCCCCGGGATTGTAATTATGTATATCGAGAGAAATGTCATAGGCATCCCAATACATCTCCGTCTCCTTAAAAAAATTAATTTTCCATACATGTTTATAATATCCTGATTCATAAACGCGTTCGTTACTTAATACATCCCCATGCCCATCGCCATTAAAATCACCGATAAGAAAATTGTGTCTGCTTGTGTACACATGACCCGTATTAATTTGTGATGCTGCGTTTTGCGATGTCATTCTGTATATTGAAGCAATGGACTTTTCATTAGAATCAGAAAGAAGACCTGTTTTATTTGCTTCATTGTCATTGCACCAAATCTCGGCGATTCCATCTCCATTATAGTCTGCGGGAACAAACTTTGTGCCTGGTAACACGCTACCTTTTTTCTCCGTGAGATAGAATTGGTTGCTACCTTGGTACGTGATATATAAAAACCTTGGATTGACAATATTACCATCTGGAATTTGCATCATCATTTCAGTTTTTCCTCTCCCCAAAAAATCACCAATCATCAAATTAGCTTCATGTTCTCTAGTTATAAAAATATGCCTATTTACATCATCCCATAACTTTTCCGCATAATCCAATTTCCATTCTCCACTACTCGTCCATTTCGTCAAAAACGGAAAAATCTTCACATAATCTTTCAATACTTCAGGCACACGAGAAACAGTAACCATATCGTCCCGCCCGTCTCCATTAAAATCCGCCACTTTTATAGAGACTGTATATGTATCCAACTCGATTTTTTGGTGATAATGAAAAGAACTCTTTTGTTGCCCGTTCTCTATAACCAGACCATCGTTCAAATACACATTTGCATACTTGCGTTGGCCTTCTTTGTACAAAACAATAATATCCACAAATCCATCTCCATTGAAATCTCCTGTAACCTTCATTTTATTGTTCAACTGCAAGGGTAGTCCTGAAATGATAGGGGTTTTATAACTGCTTGGAGTTAATGTATAGTCGTTATTACCCCATGCTATTGTTGTAGGATTGTATGAAAAGCCCCCACAAGTATATATCACATCCTTTAATCTATAATAAAGATAACCCTGATTATAATCAATGCCATAATAATCAAAAGCATAACTAGCAATTTCCTCGTATGTCCATGTCGGATCGCTCAACCATTGGATGGATATTGATTTGAGAAGTTTGCTTTGGTGAAGGGCATGGTTCCCTATAAAAGCCGTTTCCTCGTCTTCACGAGTTCCATCAAAATAGTTAAGTTCGATTTGATATCGGGGATAAATCAAAGCATTACTATTTCCAGTATATCTAATTTTTTTCAAAAAGTAATTTGCTCCACCAATAACGTATTGGTATTCAATATAGTTGCCATCCCTATCTTCTATCTTGTTCAATAGCCATAATCCAACCTCCAACTTGCCTGGATTGGAATTGCTCTCTTTTTCCATTCTAGATTCCTCTGTAAATCCATACTCCATTATTAGGCCATCTGCTGTCCAGACTTTAAACTTAGCAGGGCCATTTACTATATTTGCTTCAAAATATGAAACAATCTTACTCATCCCATCCACCTCAGTTCTGTATTCTGTATGATCATAATACTCGTCTAATTGAATTAGTCTCTGCCCATCTATTGCAAAGCCATCGTCATTAAAATCAACGCCTTTCATTCTCCCATCAAGAAACAAGTTTTTGTTGACTCTTGTAATGGCAGACAAGCCGCCTATTGTCCACCCCCAACCTAGAAGACCGTTGCTGCTTTGACTATTATATACAACAGAAAGAGAGGGCTTCATGTTTCCAATGGCTGAGGGGAGTTCTATGGGAATTGAGTATGTGGCCGCCCCCATGCCGCCAATATCAACGACACCGCCAATCGCTCCAACAACTCCCTTGCCGGTACCGTTAGGCCCCCCTACTATTCCAGTCATAGGAACACCTAAGTACTTGTTTGCATCCTCAATAAAATCAATATTTTGCGCATTCATTACAATACATGTGCAAAACAATAATATGGTGTAACACAGTTTTTTCATGACAAATTTCTTTATTGGTTCATTTTTTAATCACCCTCCAAACACGACTATCATCACCAACCTCCAATCTCAGCAAATATATGCCCGCAGGTTGTTGTGATAGGTCAAAATGCTCCATCTCATTACAAACAGGTCTGTCATAAATGACAGTTCCTGTTGCTGTAGTAATTGTTGCATTAAGGATAACGTTTTCTTTGTTGCCATTTATCACCGTTGAGAATTGACCTTTCGTCGGATTTGGATATAGCGCAACGGATAGAGTTTCAAAAGCGTCAATAGAGGGAGAGACTTTATCACCACCATTCTTTGTTCCGCCCCTATCACCACCTATTTCAAATTGTCGTATTATTCGGTTGCCATTGGCATCATAATTGAATGACACTATGCCCACTTGCTGTGCAAAGCAAGGCATAAAAGCGAGAGTAGTAAAAAGAAGTAAAAGAGTCTTAATCAAGTGTGTTCTCATATGGTAAATTTTTATGTTATCATGCCTACAAAGATAGGCATTTTTTTGAACCAAACAAGTAAAAACAAAAAATCGCTCATTTTTTGCCCATAATTCTCCACCACAGCCCCCATGGTTCCCTGTCAGCAGCTATACCTTATCCTATCGGGAGATATGGGGTTCCCGACAGGATAGGGGTATTTTGCGCCGCAAATTTTATTTTTTGCAAATTAATGAATGATGAGTTTTCGAGCCAAAACGAAAGGCTTTTCTGCCGCCCCGTCTTGCGCCGTCACCTTTATCCAATACAACCCATTCCCAAATCTGGACAAATCAAGTTGCAATGCGTCGCTGCTGGTCTCTTTATCGAGCAGCAACTGCCCCAAGGCATTGTAAACCATCACCTTCTGCATTCCTTCCTGCTCAATGGTGATTTGGCCGTTGGAGGGGTTGGGATAGAGCTTCAGCGCAGCCTCTTCTCTTTCCTCCGTAGCCCAATGGTCGTCGACATATACGAAATTCTCTTCAGGATGATACAACGAAGCTGCGAAATCCGACTCACAGGTCTCGCCATCTTCGGACAGATACAAAGCCGTAAGCTTATAATAGAAAGCATTGTGGCTTTCGTCAACAAGCACGTCGCGATATTGGTAGAAGGCCTGGCCTTCCACAACGGGAATGGCCGCAACCTGCTGATAATCATTGTTATCGTAGGAGCGATACAAATTGTAACATTGCAAGGTATGGAGGTCGCTTTCAAGCTCCTCCGAACGCCCAAGGCGGTTGGTGACGTATGCACGCAACATCCAGGTGTAGTGCATGTTGTAGGTGTGCATGTCGGTCCAATGCTCTCCATCCAACGAGACCCAGCGGCCGTTGGGGTTGCCCTGCTCGGCGCAGGCAGCGGCGGGACGACTCAACCCCTGTTGTCCAACGACAATCCAAAGCGGCTCATCTTCAGGGATTTCGATGGTCTGTCCGAGGTATTCCTCATGCCAGTCGTGGGCATTGCACAAGGTCATATTCTGCGACCACACCAAAGTGCGCGGCGCCGTCTCGCCTCCCACGTAAATCCACAGCTGATAGGTGCCGGCACCGACATCATAGAGCGAGACCTTCTTCAAGGAAGTGCCCACATAGGCTTCTAAATCCTCCGCCTCGAAGCGGATGCTCCAGAAGATAATCGGCTCGTTGTCGCCGCCCAAAGCGCGTTTATACACGCCATTGTCATATTGAAGCCACTTGTGGACAGGCTCGGGACGCTCACCCCATGAGATGATGGCGCCATAGTCGAACTCCGAATTCCAATAGTTTTCGCCTTCCAGTTTCAACGGCGGGTCGCAGAAGACTGGGAATGTCGCCACGGCGCACGATTCACACGACATGGAGTAATAGGTGCCGTCATTCGGGCCGTCATATACCAAGCGCATGCAATAGTTCACCTCGCCGTGCATCACCACCGTTGCGTCTATGTAGTTATTCCCTTCCACGAAAGCGAGATATTCGCCGCCACGATACAGCATGGCTCCAAGAACTGGTATTCCTACAGGATTGTCCCACGAAAGCAGCACCACATCGTTGCCCAACGACCACTGCAACTCGCTTCCAAAGAAAAGGTCGCAGGGCTGATAGTTCCATTCGTGGGACTGCCATGCACATGTCTGCGAAAGAAATACGGGACGCACCTCTGCCAGACAGGTATCGCCTGGCGACAAACTACTCACATCAAACTGGAAGGTGGTATCGGTGGTGGTGCCCACAGTAGCTCCATTCAGCCTCAACTCATAATACTGTAAGTCACGATGCAGCGAGTCACTCAAATGCCAGATTGCAAAGCCAGTGAAAGAGACATACAGACTATCGATGCCTGAAACAGCCTCCATCAGTTCTATATCGGTCTGTTGTGGCTCCATGACGGACAACGGCTCCTCAGAGGCATAGTCAATATAGCCTTCCAGCTGGACCGTGACATCATACAAGTCACGATAGACATTGGTCATCAGCGCATGCCCGTTGGCATCGGCCGTAGCCTGATAGCTGTTCCCCTGCCCATTGTGCGCCGTAAGCTTCACCACGGCACCCGAAGCGGACAAGCCCACATTAGTGGTGACGTTGACCTCCAACGTCGTTGTCATGTCCTTGTCGAGGAACACCGACCACACGGTGTCGGTGTCGTAACGGTTGCCCTCGTAATGGCAGCTCACGCCCCAGCGATACCGTCCCCATGACAAGCTGTTCCAGCCCGTTTCCATAAACACAGTATCCGTCAGGTAAGCCAAAAGCACCGGCGTTTCCTCCGCACGTTGGCGGAACAGCTCATAATATCGCAACGAACGCTGTGGCATTCCCGCCTTGGCTTCGTCACCTTCATAGAAGCGGATGGCATCCACAAAGAAACAGTCGTCACCCATGTCGGTAGAGGCGTCTTTTTGGTACGTCCAACGGAAAAGGTGCTCGCCTTCCGTAACCGCAAAGGCATAGCGCGTCCACTCCGTCTCGCCCGAGACCTCCATTTTCTTCATGCCGTCAATATAGAAACAGCCAACGTCCCAGTTGCTTTCCGACGAGACCTTGCAATAGAAACTCATCTCGCCATTGGCGGGGATGTAGACCGGCACTTCTATCTGCGACAGGCCTCCTCCCACGCCCCCACAGGTCGACCTCATACAATAATCGCCTTCGTATGCACTTGTATCGATGACGACCCAAGGAAAGGCAAGGCTGTTGTTCCACGGCAAGCGGCTGAAATCGCCCGTTTCAAAATCATCATACAACAAAGGAAGATGATGTGACCAGCTGATGCGCACCAAATCGGTGTAATAAGGTCTGGCCGCGACATAGCGCACCGGGAAACGGTTTTCATACAGGATGAAATCGATGCCCGAAACCAGCGTGTCGGGATATACCGTATCGTAAACACCCGTCAAGGAGTCGTATACCATATAGATCGAGTCATACAAGCCCGTCAGCGAGTCGAACACCACGAGCAACGAGTCATACGCAAACGGAATACTGTCGATCAGCAGGGAATCAGGAAGATAAGCGCACTCATATCCTTCGGCACAAGCCGAAACACTAAACACGCCATAGTTTATACGCTCTTCAAAATAGCCCAAGGAGTCGGTAAGAAACTGATACGCAATAGTATCTCCGTCCGAACCCACGCCAGCAAACAACACCGATGCGCCGACGATGGGGGTAATGCTGTCCTGCTCGTACACGTTACCGCTGACACGAATCTGTCCCTGCGCCTGACGGAACGGCATCAAGGCCAACATGAGAAACATGCATATCAACAGCAACTTTTTCATTGTCTATCGTTTAGCGCTTTACAAACTTTATCATTTTGCTTTCTGTCGGGCTGGTCATACGCACGAAATAAATGCCCACAGGCAAATCATTCACTGCAATGGCGCACTCACCCAAGAGGTTCGTCTGCGCTTTGCTTTCCAACACTGCCACGCCTAAGCCATTAATGACACAAATGCTATAATCTGTTTGCCCTTTCAAGCCAGAAACCATAATTTGTCCATCTGTTGGATTGGGAAAGACGCTGATTTCCGACACCGGCATTTCAGCGTTATCATGTCTCATCTTCACCTTGCCCTCGTTCACATACAAATGCAAATCCAAGGCAGCAGGCTGCTCGGGCGAAAGCGTGATTTCCTCACACAGACCTCGGCCATAACGCGGCAGGTCGGCCATCACATGATATGTGCCATAAGGAAGATTCTTAAGGCAGAATTTGCCGATAGCGTCGGTCAAGGCGAAGCCCAAGACCCTTTGTTTGGTGGCGTTGAGCAAGAGGATGCCCACATTCGACAGGCCTTCAACACAATACGCCTCTGCGTCACCATCGCCTAACCACGGTTGGCAATAGAAGTCGCGGGCCTTGAAAGCCCCCTCGGGGAAGTCGAAAGTCCCGCCGATGCGCCCTTCTCCTGTTACGAAGCCTTGCTCTACCACCGGCAGGGTAATATCCACGTCATAGACATCGCCGTCCACCACTATCATGTTCGACTCGTTCCATTGCAAGTCGCCCAGATAATAGCATCCGCCGGCCTCGACCTCCACGGTGTCAGGGAAAGCATACAAGATATAGGTATCAGGCAGCAAGGCCTCAAAACGGAAAACGCCTTCATCATCGGAAACCGTGCGGTAGAAGCCGGACATGAACGGGTTGCCGTCGCTCAACGAAGCAGCCACCACCTGTGTGTTGGGCCGTGGGCTGCCATTCGTCCAGGTCTTGCCTTCGAGGGCATAGTCCTTGAACAAATCGAAATGTATCGTACTGGTGGCGCGGCCACACACCGACCAAGCCTCCAGCATCAAGTTCACAAAGCCCAGTTCCTTATCTTGTTCGCCAGGATAATAAATGGTATGCAAGGCGTGAACGTCCTCAAAGCGTCCGTCACCCATGGTTTGCCAACGCAGCGAATCGTAGTTGTAAGCCTCGGCTTGGTTCAACAGCAAGGGACGGTCCACGCCACCGTAATAGTCTTCGCCAGCATACACCATCAATTCCTTGTTCAGTTCCAGATGCATGGCATCCGTCTTCACTATGCCGTTGTTGACGACACGCAGGGTCAGCGTCACCTCACCCGCCTCAAAGTCGGCCTGCGAAGGGAAATAGGACGTCCGCAGCGACAAGGAGTCGGAGAACACTCCCGTGCCCGAGGTACGCCAAACAAAGCCGCTGTAGGTATAGGGAATGTTGGCATCGGTGATGGTATAACTCGGCGTTGGGGCACACATGGAAGCATCCTTGCCCGCGTATGGATAATAGGTCGCAAAGGCGTATGCACTCTGACCTACGGAAGCATACACCGTGGGGTCGTATTCACGGTCGCAGGCAATCACTGCCGCATTTTCGGCCTGCTGGGGCGTTATCGTGACGGAATTTCCAAAGATAGCACCCGTATGATTGGAGAACTTATAATAGTCGAAGTTACCATAGAACAACATATAATGGTCGACATCGCTCTCCAAATTATCTTCCCACGACACCAGCCAGCTGCCATTCACAAACTGCTTCTTCACCCCAGAAGGAGGGGAAACGGGCGCAGCGGTGTCACATTCTGTCAGGTAGCCTTCAAAAATGATTTCGCCCAAAGCCGGCATATCATGTTTGTCTAAAATCACCGACGCTATCTCGTCTTCCGACTCGACATCCCAAAAGTTGCCACGCATATCCACATCTTCTGTCGAGACGTTGGCAAACAACAGGGCACCCTTCTGGAAATCCATGAAATTGTTGCCATTCATCCTCGACCTGCCTGACGGGAAGTTCACGATGCGGTCTTTTGCCCCGCTGATGGTGTTACCCACAAACGTCGCCGACCCCGAGGCCAGCAGGTTGGTAAGCACCTGTCCGTTCTCATAGAAAGTGTTATGCTCAAAAAACATTATTGCGAATCACGAGGGAATCCATGGTAGCCTTGATGCCATACGACGAATAATTGCTGCCGCCTTCGGGTAAGTCTGAAGAAATGAGGTTGTTTTCAATATAGTTCGTGACGACCACGTCAGAGATGCCGCCCACTGTTTCAAAGTTGATGGCCGTGGCGGCCCCTTGGAAACAATTGTCGGCGATGTGGTTGTCGCCACACTTGAAGCCATAGCTCACATTGGAAAACTCGATATTAATCTGACCTTGGTCAAAGATATTATGTGTAAAACTGTTGCCCTCACTATTACCAGCACGGGCCTTCAACTCCAATCCACCAACTCAATGCCCTTGCCCGCATAATAGTTGTTGAACTTGCAATGGTCAACTAAGACCTGTTCCGCGTTGGTAGCAGACAAAGCCGTCAAGGCCCCGACAAACTCCACATACGAAAAGCGAACTGAGTCTTCGCTGGTGATGTTTTTCAGCTGAACGCCCGACCAGTCGTGGGAAAACTCATAACACAGCAAATAGATGGAATCGTTGGATTGGCCGTCAAGCTGGAGTTTGCCGCCGTCGACGCGCAAGCTGGTCGACTGGTTGAAATACATCTTCACACCCGCTTCGATGCGCAAGTCGCCACCTTCGACCACCGTCAGGAAATCATTCACCAAATAAACCGAATCGCCTCCCAACTTCGGCAACACCATCAGCGTATCCACCTCTCCTTGGACTTGGACATAATGCTGTGCCACACCCATCGTGCCTTGCAGTAGCAAGAGCATAAACAGAAGACATCTTATGGGTTTAAACGGTTTCATGGATCAGAAAGAATAAGTAAGTCCCAAACGGAAATCCACGGCACGCATCTTCATGTCGAACGGGAAGTCGGCACGATACAGCGAGCCGCTGGTGGCGCGATAAAGCACTTCAGGCACTAGCTCCACGCTATTGGCGACTTTGAAAGCAACGCCCAAACCACCATAATACGAGAAGCGGAACGGCTCCACCTGTGATTTCTCTATCGGTGCATGATAAGGTGGCTCTTGGGCATAAAGCGAGCCACCATAGCCGACCAAAAAATCGAACGAAATGCCCGCCTTGACAAATGCCCTGAAACGCTCCAACTTAACGAAATCAAAAGAGGCGAAAACGCCCACATTCAGATAGTCAAGCCGATTCACGTCGCGGTAAGCATAATGTGTAGTGCTTCCAGGCTTGTATATCGAATCCACGACATTGAAATATGCCGTGTCGCCAGCAGGATGCACCGTATAATAAGTGTCGAGCGTGTCGTTCACATAATAACCTTCGCCATATTCCGTGTTTTCGAGCAAAAAACGATACCGCACCGAACGGTAGGCAAGGCTCAAGCCAACGTTCAGCCTCTTGTACTTATAGCCTCCATCGACACCAATGGCGTATACCGAACTTGGCGTCAATGCCAAAGAACCGTTTTCGGGTTGCGGCAAGCCATTAGCATGCTTGAACCATGCCGAGCTTAAGGTCAAGGAAGGCGTGATGAACCAACCGTTATCCTTAACCTGAGGCTTCTGCGGATGCTCATACCTCACCTCATATACCGTGTCCGTCTTTATCTCTTGCTTCACTTCAACCACGGTGTCGTAGCGCATCACCGTGCGGATAATCTTCAGTGTGTCAAAAACATAGATGGTATCCCCCCTCTTGTTGGCCACGATTTCCTGTTTGGGTGCCACGACGGTGGTCTGCTGTTCAGCGGGCGGGGTGATGGTGGCAGTGGGGTCGCCAGCCAATTGCTGATTCTTTCGAATCACATATTGCTTTCCGATTCTCTTGAAGCCATAGTCGGTGCCTTTCAGCAGGTCAGTCAGCACCTCCTCCACTGACTTATAGGAACAACTGTATCTCTTGATATGGATTTTGCTCAACTCCGCCTTGCTGAAGGCCACATTCAGTTCATATTCCGCAAAGAGCTTTTCCAAGGCTTTGTCAAGGGAACACGACTCCACCGAGAAAGAAATCAACGGGTTGAACGACTGGGCCAAACCATTTTTGGGCAAGGTAAAGGAGAAAAAAATCAAAAACAATATGGGAAGCAATCGCAATGCCTCTCTCCCACTTGCTTGTTTTACAGTTTTTATATTCAAATTGCAAAATCTCATTTCCAATAGGATAATAATAGGCCGCTAAAGTACGACAAAAAAACGAGAAAACGCCTATTTTCTCCTAAAAAATGGGAAAGGAAGGGATTTTGCTTATCGGATCAGATAAACGCCGTCTTGCTTGGTGACGGTGAAATCGAATACAGCGGCGATGGTTTCAAGCACCTCATCGATGGTCTCTTGGTCGCTGAAACGGGCAGTGAGTTTCTTGGTTGCATAATCCTCATTAAGGTCAATATCAACCTTATAGACATACTCCAATGTCTCCACAATCGTCGAAAGTACGACATTGTTGAAGTCGAGCACGTGCTCTGTCATCAACTCCTCAGCCTTAAGTTCGGGATAAGTCAGCGACTTCAACTCGAG
>CADAPW010000026.1 GCA_902789915.1 uncultured Bacteroidia bacterium
GGCGGGCGAAGTCGGCTCGTCGGCGATGCCCCACAAGGTGAACCCCATCGACTTCGAGAACGCCGAAGGCAACCTCGGCATGGCCAACGCCATCCTCACCTTCTTGAGCACCAAACTGCCCATCAGCCGCCTGCAGCGCGACCTCACCGACTCCACCGTCACCCGCAACATCGGCGTGCCGATTGCACATACCTTGATTGCACTCAAGTCGCTGATGAAGGGTTTGGACAAGCTACTGCTCAACGAGGACAAGATCCGCCAAGACCTGCAGCAAAACTACGCCGTGGTGGCCGAAGCCATCCAGACCATCCTACGCCGCGAGCAAATCGAAGGAGCGTACGAACTGCTGAAAGGCCTCACCCGCACGAACAAGCATATTGACAAGGCCGCCATTGACGAGTTCATCAAGGGCTTGCCGGTGAGCGAGAAGATCAAGGCGGAACTGGCGGCCATCACACCGGAGAATTACACGGGATACAATTATTGAGCGGAAACTGCGTTTGAGATAAGAGCAAACCAAAGCCTATGGCCAAGCAAAAGACTTTCTCCCGCGTTCTCACCTACGTCAAGCCCTACTGGGGCAGCATCGTCCTGAATCTGGTCTTCAACCTGATGGCCATTTTCTTCTCGTTGTTCAGCTTTGCTCTTGTTGGGCCTTTCCTCAACCTGCTCTTCAAGGAAGGCGCCGTGGAAGTCATGGCCAAGCCCGAATTCTCACTCACCGCCGATTACCTGATGGGCTACCTCAACTGGTTCATGAGCAACCTCATCGCCAGTGGAGGCAAGCACCAAGCCTTGATATTCATGTGTTTGCTGCTTGTCGTGGCCTTCTTCTTCCGCAATCTTGGACGTTTCTTCGCCTGTTTCTTCATGGCCAACGTGCGCGTGGGCGCTGTCCACGACCTGCGCCGCGACGTCTACAATAAAATCCTCATCCTGCCCCTCTCTTTCTACCACAGCCGCCAGAAGGGCGACACCATCGCCCGCATCACCACGGACGTGCAGGAAGTCGAGGTCTCGATTTTGAACTATTTGGAGATGCTCATCAAGGACCCGTTGACCATCTTATTCTTCTTCCTCTTCATGGTCACACTCAGCCCGAGGTTGACGCTCTTCGTCATCCTCGTTTTGCCCATTGCGGGACTGCTCATCGGCAAGGTCGGCAAGATGCTGAAGAAAGAGTCGAAAGAGGGACAGACCAAACTGGCGGGCATCATCTCCACTGTGGAAGAGACCATCTCTGGACTACGTATCATCAAGGCCTTCAACGCCATACGATATTCCGAGGACAAATTCGAAGAACAAAACAGCGACTACACCAAGGTGCTACGCGGCATCCACCGCAAGCGCGACATGAGTTCGCCAATGAGCGAATTTTTGTCGTCAATGGTCGTCATACTCGTGCTATGGTTCGGTGGCACCTTGATCCTGGGCGGCAGCAACCACATCGACGCAGGCAGTTTCATCAGTTACGTGGTGGTGTTCTCGCAAATCATCTCCCCGGCCAAGTCGTTCTCGCAGGGCTACTACAACGTGCAGAAAGGCATCGCTTCTGCGGAACGTATCTTCGAGATCTTGGATGCCGAAGAGGTCATCACTGAGAAAGAAAACGCCATTGATATCAAAGACTTCAAGGATTGCATCGAATACAAAGACGTGCATTTCAGCTATGGCAAGGACGAGGTCTTGAAGGGTATCAACTTAAAGATCCCGAAAGGCAAGTTCGTCGCCCTCGTCGGTGAGAGTGGTGGTGGCAAGTCGACTATGGCCGACTTATTGCCACGCTTCTATGATATCAATGAAGGCTCGGTCCGCGTCGACGGCCATGACATCCGCGACTACAAAATCAGCGACCTGCGCGGCCTGATGGGCATCGTCTCACAAGATACCATCCTTTTCAACGACACCGTGTTCAACAACATTGCCTTTGGCATGAAGGACGTCTCTAAGGAACAGGTCATCGAAGCCGCCAAGATTGCCAATGCACATGAGTTCATCATGGAACTGGAACACGGCTACGACACCCGCATCGGTGACCGTGGCATGAACCTCAGTGGCGGTCAGCGGCAGAGGCTCAGCATTGCCCGTGCCGTGCTGAAGAACCCGCCCATTCTCATCTTGGATGAAGCCACCTCGTCGCTTGACACCGAAAGCGAACGCTTGGTGCAAGACGCCTTGTCGAAGGTGATGAGCCAGCGCACCTCCATCGTCATCGCACACCGCCTGTCGACCATCCAGTACGCCGATGAAATCGTGGTGTTGCAGAAAGGCCAAATCATTGAGCGCGGCAAGCACGACGACTTGATCGCCCTCGGTGGCGTCTACAAGAAACTCACCGACTTGCAATCCATCGGATAAGTCATGAAAAAGCGTTTCACCTTTTCCACCGGCGAACACATCGAGGCCGACCTTAAGGACTTGCAACGCCTCTTGCGCGACAACCAGCAGTATTACGAAAACTATGAGGAAGTACTGGGATCACTTGAGGATGACGACTACGTGGCCCGTGGCAACGGCTTCTGCGACCGCAAATACAGCGACGACTTCATCGAGGGGCAATTAGAGAAATATGCGCAGCGGGTGAAGGAAATCGAGAAATGGATTGCTGAATGGAACTCGTAAAACCCCACCTTATCTTTTCTTAAACACATATCCCTTCCTCTCCCACTCTGGCATTTCCCGAGCTACGATGATGCTATAGAATCGGTTGAATGCGGTTTCAAAATGTTCGAAATACCCGCCATTCCAGCCCCTTTCGGCCACTCCAAGAATCTTGGGAAGCATCTGGTAGGTTGCATCGTCAAAACTGCGCAACTGCGATGACCACAATTGCGCCTGCACGCCAATGATGTCGCCTTTGAAATCATTGGGATTCAAAGCAAAAGTCTTGCGCTCGTCGACATAGCCCGCCCACGACAGGCCAATTTCTTCGGGAGCATCGCTATAGGCCAAATCCAAATAAGTGTAAGCTGCTGGAGAGAGCACCACGGGGAAACCTTCGATGCCTTCGGCGTTCCATACATTGATGAAATAGAGTGATTTTTTTAGCCTCTCTTGTGTTTCATATTCCAGCCCTTTGGCGATGTCCTCCCAACCCGCGAGCCGGATGCAGCGTGCTTCGGCAAGGTCGAGCATACCCTTGATGAAGATTTCCTTCATCTCGTGGCGATCGCGGCCCGACCACGCGCCATCAGGCACCTCGTCGCCACCGATATGGATGGCAGGAAGAGGAACACCTGCTTCATTATGCAGACGGATGACCTCGTCGAAGACAGCACCGTAAAACTTATAAACACTCGGCAGGTAAACGCTCAACACATTATCCGTGAAGTCCTGTGCCGACCAGTAATGCGAAGTGTCGGCAGGGTCTTGCAGGCGGAAACTGCTGTCGCCCGTGCGCCTCTCGTAGGCTTGCATAGCCTTGATGGAAGCCCGTGAATGGCCCGGCGTGTCGAACTCGGGAATCACCTTGATGCGGCGGTCCCAAGCATAGCGGAGAATCCGTTGGTACTCCTCAGCCGTATAAAAAGAGGTGTTGCCGATTTTTCCATTGGCGGATGGCTTTAAGGCGCAGGTTTCCTGCAAATTCCAATCAGGCAGCGCATGGTGGGCGCCAAAATCGGTCAGTTCCGGAAAATCCTTGATTTCCAAGCACCAAGATTCGTCATCGGCAATATGGAAATGCAGTGTGTTGAGTTTCCATGAGGCCATCAAATCGATGATTTCGAGCACCTCGTCCACCGTGCGGAAGTCGCGCACCACATCAAGCATAAAACCACGGTAAGCGTAATCAGGCCAGTCCTCGATAGTCATGGGCTGTAGAGGTTGTGGCAACTTTTCTAGTGTGACTTGTGCATAGTAAGCGCCGTCAGCGTCGTAGGATTCCACTTGAGGTTCAACCTCCTCTCCTATCGTGATTCGGTACCAACCCTCGGGACGTGAAGGAAGAATTTCTATTCTTTCCATAGGTTCAGTACCGTATATCACCGCACTAACTTGCGGAATGATGTCGGCAGGCTGGAGTACATAGTCACTAACAAAACTTCCTTCGTCGTTTTCAGTTTTAGGATGTTCCAGAAAATGATACCGCACTTCCATCGGGGTATCGTATCTCCCCTTCTGCTGCAGGACAAAGGCCTCGGGTGCCCAGGAACGCCTTGGCAACGGGCGACCGTAATACTTCAAGGTAACCGTTCCGCTTTCAGGAATGTCGATATACCACGAGGTTCCCTGATAATGGTTCATCGTGGGGCCCTCAACGGAGGTCTTGCCGTCGAAAAGCTCTTGGAACCACACGCGCGAGCCCTTGGGAACATCGTGCAGCACAAGGGTGTGCAAGGCACGTCCATCGGGCTCTGCTGGGCCTTCTGTCCAGTCAGCTGAGGGCACTCGACCGCATGCAGCGACAACGAGCAAAAGCCATATAAACAACAAGGTTTTTTGCATAATTCATTGCAAATATAGAGAAATTTCGATTGTGCATAAAAAATGCACTATTTATTACGGCTGTGCAATAAAATGGCACAGGCTCTCTTTTTCTTTGCAACGAAAAAAGAGATTTATTTCTCGTCATAGTTGAAAAAATACGGATTGTGTTCTATAGATAAAAGTTGAACAATAAAAAAAAGGAGAAAGCCATGGAGACAAAGAAAACCGCCAAGACAAAGATGGACCTGCTGACCGCAGTAGAAATGATTGTGGACCTCTCGAAAGGATCGCAACTGAACACGGAGTTTTACCGCAAAGTCGCACGACCCATCAAGTACCTTATGGACAAGATGGAACTCACCAAGGAACAGGCGGTAATGATGTCGCTGTTTATCGACAAGAGCAACGACACCATCCGCATCAGTGATTTCTCCGAACACCTCCAGTGCAGCACCACTCGTGTCATCCGTCTCATGAAAGATGTTGACGAGTTGGAATGCCGTGGCTTGGTGAACTGCAGCCGCACCCGTAGCGGCATCACTTACCATGTGCCCTTGGAGGTGGTCGATGCCTTTAAGAACGACGAGAAATTCGTGCCTCACGATTGCTCCGGCTTGACTTGCGCTGAGTTGTTTGGCCTTATCGACGATATCATGGAAATGCGCGACGACAATGAGTTGAGCACAGATGCCGCAGAAAGAAAACTCCGCGACCTGCTCGACAGCAACCAACACTTGATTTTCGTCCAAAAGCTGAAGGGTTTCAACCTTTATGAGAAGGACGAGATGCTGTTGCTTTTGTTCTCGCACCTGTTTGTCAACAACAATGACGACAACATCGGCTACCATGACTTGAACTTTTTCTACGACCAAAGGTACGAGTGGAACTATATCAGGAGGCAATTGGTCAACAACACGCACGTCTTGCTCGACATCAAGATGATTGAATACAACAACGATGACGGTTTCGTGAACCGCGAGTCGTTCCGCATGACCTGGGCAGCCAAGGAGGCTTTGTTCCCCGAGTTAAACATTGTCATGCTGAATCCGGGCAACAACAGGAAGGACCTTATCAAGCATGAGGAGATTGTGGAGAAGCAGCTCTTCTATGACAAGGGTGTCGAAGCACAAGTAACGGACCTGGGCCAGCTCTTGGAGGAGGCACATTACAGCGAGGTGTGCAGCCGCTTGGAGGCAAAGGGCTATCGCAGCGGTTTCACCTGTCTGTTCTATGGCGCCCCCGGTACGGGCAAGACCGAGACCGCGTTGCAGTTGGCGCGTCAGACGGGACGCGACATCATGCAGGTCAACATCTCGGAAATCAAGAGCATGTGGGTGGGCGAAAGCGAGAAGAACATCAAGAGGGTTTTCGATGAGTACCGCTCGAAGGTCGAGAAGGCCACCCTCGCTCCTATCCTGCTCTTCAACGAGGCCGACGCCATCATCGGCAAGCGTCAGGAGGGAGCGGAGCATGCCGTGGAAAAGATGGAGAACTCTATACAGAACATCATCCTTCAGGAGATGGAAACCCTTGAAGGCATCCTCATCGCCACCACCAACCTCGCCCAAAACATGGACAAGGCTTTTGAGCGTCGTTTCCTCTATAAGGTCAAGTTCAACAAGCCCACGCTGGAGGCCAGGATGCAAATCTGGCATTCGATGCTGCCTGAGTTGCAGGAATCTGACATCCGAGCCCTGGCCGAGAAGTACGACTTCAGCGGTGGCCAAATCGAGAATGTAGCCCGTCACTATGCCATCGACAGCATCCTGCACAGCGATTCGGCAGCATCGTTGGAGAAGCTCATGGAACACTGCGATAGCGAGCGTTTGGAGCAGAAAGAAAGCCATAAGATTGGCTTTAAATAGTTTTGGAAAACAATGTAAAGATTATTGAGCCTGTGCTTCAATTCGGCACAGGCTTTTGTTTTCTTCGCAGCGTAAAACCCAATAATAAATGATTAGTTCAATTACAAACGCCGACCAACTCCGTAAGATGCTCACAATGTGTGAGACGGAAATTGAAAAGCTCGCCTGTATTTTCTACAATGGGCAAGATTATTATTGCAACAGCAAAAATCAAGAAATCATGAAAAAACTAGATGAAAGAGCGAAGCTACTTAATCGATTGTTTGAGTTGCATTTCAATGATACTGATCTTGTTAGGCTGTCTAAATCCAATTCCTTGCTCGAAACCTACGAACACGATTTAGAGGCTGAACATGCCAGTATGTATGCCAAGTTGCAAGCCATCGACAAGCGATACTTTCTTCGCAGCTCAATAGAATACTGGCACGATGATAAAAACCCACAACTGGAACCTTTGGACGATGATGCTTTTTATGGATCCAGATGGAATCGAATGTTGGACATAATAGACCATGTCGACATGTATGATTGCAAATTGTATGATTGTGACGATGAAGGTTACACACCTTATACTGATGGCTGGCGAGAATATGACAATGCATCTTTTTCAATGGCACCCGATGTCCTGCCATGCTATACTTTATGGAACTTAATCAGCTCCAAAGCATATAGCATTCCCGACGTGCTTCAGATGACAACGTATAAATACCGCCAAGATGCATTACTGCTTGGCGACTACATGTCCTCCCTCAAACAAGAAACAGAAAACACACCCCAATCTTCTAAACCATGAAATACAGACAAAAAATGAAGCTGCAAGAAGCAGCCAAGGTAAAAGGACAAAAACGCCGCGTGGCCGACTGCTCTGAAAGGCCACAATACACAGATGAAGAAGTGGCCAAATTGGTCGATTACGACTATGGCTATTTGTTGGATATGATTTACTATAAACTTGAAAGCATGAGAGACTTCTTCTTAAGCAAGCATACGCATTGTGCTAATGCCAAAAAATTTGCAAAGCAAATGGAGGTTGCCATGCGACTCATCAGCATTACCCAAGGCAAGGATGCTTTCTTTGACGACGACGAGGACGCGCCATACGTCAACACGAAAAACTACAAACGCTATGAAAAGCGGTTTTATTCCTGCTATTCGCTGCGCAAAGAAAAAGCCTGGCATGTGTTGTTTCTGTATCTGGAACGCAGGATGCGAGGGTGGTGGGATTGATTGTTTTGGTGAAATGAAAGGATATTTGTAGCTTTGCAGTTCAACAAATTGAATACAAATATGGAAAGCAAAAGAGAAAAAGCCCCATGGTGGCTATCCCACAAGCCAATTATTACGGTGGATTATGAAGAAAACGATGCACAAGCTGGTGACGCTAAGTATCTGTCACTGGGGCATGCAACATGGAACGCAGAAGATTATTCTGCAAAAATTTGGCGATGGGCAGCCGAAGGAGAACGCTGGTCACGTCAAAGCGAAGAAATGCCACTTTGGAGAGTACTTGATTTGGCAACTTTAATTATAGCAACTATTAATAATAAAGAGAGTAATCTGAATGAGTTTATCCAAACCCCGGAAAGTCTGGAAGGATTAAAAGAATATTTAAATGAGAATATGGAACTGTTTGCTCCACGCCTTAAAGAACTAAGCCGTTTGTTTTCAGCTGAAACCGTAATAGAAGCGCCAAATAGTGTTCCAAATATTTTTGATTTTGCTACATCAGAACTTAGCCAAGATGCGCTGTTCGCATGGCTTATTCAGTGGGCTGACCCTAAGTATAAAGAAAAAGATTCATCAATGTTCAATCTTGCACAAAGTTTTGTCAGGATGTTATTGGGCAAAAGTGAATATCCCATAGAATCTATAAATGTCGGTCGTCAATGGAAGAATATAGATATATGGGTTGAAATCAACGATGACTCCTTCCTTGTGATTGAAGATAAAACGAACACTTCAATTCATGACAATCAACTTGAAAGGTATAAATCTACTGTTGAAGAAGAATATAAGGGCAAAAGAATGAAACAGTATTACGCGTATGTTAAAACTGGTAATGAGCCATTGTCAACTATACGCAAAATTGAGAGAATTGGGTATAGAACAATATCAAGAATAGATTTAATTCAATGTATTGATAAGTATCGTGGAAACAACACTATTATTCCTAGCTATTTAGAGTATCTTAAAGGTTTAGAGTCAGAAACACAAGGCTTCAGAGTGTTGCCTGTAAACAAATGGGGTTGGTATGCATGGCAGGGCTTCTATAAAGAATTAGAACAAAAGTTGAGTTTGACAGCTTGGGATTATGTATCAAATCCAGCAGGCGGATTTTTAGGGGCATGGTGGCATTTTACTAAAATCCTCGAAGGAGAAATGTATCTCCAATTTGAAGAGAGCAAATTGTGTTTTAAAGTATATTATGATGGCGATGGTGATCATTCAGAGTTCAGATGGAAATGGCATAATAAGTTGATTTTAACAGCTGAAAGCATGGGACATCCTGAGATTGTAAAACCGGCAAGATTTGGAGCAGGCTATTACATGACCATTGCCGTTGTAGAATCAGACCATTTGTTTGGTACTGACAAAGTAAATCTTGATAATCTTATTACCATTTTAAAAGAATATCAAAATGTTGTTGATGTTTGCTGTAAATCCGAAAACGAATAACAACAGCAAAACATAGATTTTTGAACCGCCTGTGCTTCAATTCGGCACAGGCTTTCTTTTTCTTTGCAGCATCGTTTAACCCATAAAACTAACAAACATGAGCAAAGTATTCAAAGTATGGCCCAAGCGGGTCAAAAGAGTGAACGGCACAGTGCTTACACCCGAAATGGTTATCATCGTGACCATCCCCATGCATGTCTCCAATCCCTTCGGCAATGGAGCCAAGGAAATCAAGGAGACCTACATGCGCATCTATCAGTTCGACTACAAGAAAGCCAACTGCTATCAGACGGATTTTAATTATGAGGCATTGGATTAGCTAAACTATTTGGGAAAGAGAAGGAATAATTGTAATTTTGTAGCATCACTAATAAACAAAAACATTTGGAATGGATACTCAAAAGATAGATGAACTGCTCGAACAAGGCGTCCACGGGTTTTCCATCGTCGATCGTTATAACGAATGGAAAGCCGTTGACGAAAAGCAAGCGGATGAAAAGCTCAAGGAGCTTGCCAAATCATACAACAAAGATGTGTTTTTTGAAGAGTATCTCATAGAAAGTGTGAAGGGAAACTATTTATCCGATAGGGAATTGCTGGAAGATGCCACAAACTATTCGGAAATTTGCAAGTCAGAGATAGCCTCTGGAAAAAGTGTTTGTTATGCCAAACACTATGCCGAGATTAAACTTTGCCGTGAGTTTGTGGATGAATATTGTAGACTCTTGGCAGAGGTATGCGACTTTGCAGTAAAACAAGGGATAAAAGACGACATCGCCTTATTCTCATTTGCATCCGCTTGTGCTGAAGTTTATGTGAACGAACGCATTACTGATTTGTTACATCTGAAAGATATTTACAAAGCAGATTGGCAGCAAGAATATCTTTCTAAATTGCATGATAGAATAATGCGAGAACAAGAAACAGAAGTAGATACGAGCACATTTAGCACCTTATCTACCCGGCGGAAAACTCATGAAGAAGAAATATGGGATATGATGTTCCCAGAGGGAATCGATGACGGCTTTTCTTTGCCTGAAGATTAGAAATACGAAAGATACTTGTAGTAAAAATGAAGTTTTGCTAATCAAATCATAAACGAATGGAAAACAACATACAGAAGCTGTTGAATGATGTTAATGTCATTCTCCAACAAGAAAAAGTCAAAAAAGAAGAAAGCCTTAAACGAGGTGAACGCTTCAATATGTTTGCGACGCTTGGAGTCGCACATTATGAGGTGACACATTCTGCCATTATAGCAAGTTTTCTTGACCCTAAGGAGTCTCATGGCCAAGGTGACAAGTTTTTGAAACTGTTTCTTTCTATAATTGGAGATGAGACAGAGCTTGATACGGCAAATTCAAATGTTTATACGGAATCTTCAAATGAGGATGGACGAATCGACATCCTTATTGAGGATAATAACAAAAAGGCTATTATTATAGAAAACAAAATCTATGCAGGTGATCAAAATGAACAATTGAAAAGATACGCTCATTTTGCCTGTAAAAAATACAAGAATGGCTATTCTATATATTATCTAACTCTTGATGGGGTTGATGCATCAGAGCAGAGTGCAAAAGATACAAAATACAAACGCATTTCTTATGCTCAAGACATTTTGAATTGGCTAGAACTATGTATCAAAGAAAGTGCAACGACCCCATTGATTAGAGAGACCTTAATTCAATACAAAAATCACATTAAACAATTGACTAATCAAGACATGGAAGCAATGAGTCAAGAGAAGCTTATAGAGGTTATGGTTGCCAATGCCGATGCCGTGGCTGCCATCTGTAACACCCAAAACGAATACAAACAACATGTTTATTATACATTTGTCAAACCCAAGTTTGAAGATTTCTGCCAAAAGAACCACCTGCTTTTTGAAGATACCAATCTATTTGCTGGAAGAGGAGAAAGAGGTTTCTTTTTCCGCAGGGAAGAATGGAAATCTGCCGCGATATGGTTTTACACAGAACGTGCAGGAGAATGGGATTTTTATTGGGGAATCTCAAATTACAAAGGTGATGCACTAAAAGTTGAAAAGACACAACTTGATTGCATTAATGGATCAATTACTGATTATTGGCCGTATGGTTACAAATACTTATTTCAATATAGGAATTGGGATATGAATACTTTGGCAGAGATGATCAATGGCAACTATGTGAAATACATTACAGATTTAGTCAGCAAAGCCGTTGAAGAGATTGATAACAAGAATTTACCAATGCCATAATTGTAAAAGTAATAATATCGATTTCTTACAGCCTGTGCCTCAATCCAGCACAGGCTTTTGTTTTCTTTGCAGCATAATTCAAAACAAAACACCATGAACATCAAAGACTTATTACTAGACGATGCCTTAAAGGCGCTTGAAGGCCAAATCATCATGTCGTTTGAAGGGCTTTGGAGCAAAGACCACGACTACACCGACGAGCGTAGTCTTATCGAAGTCAGGAAAACCATCATCAACCATCGTGCCCGACATCATAGCCTTCAACGACGTGATGCGGGAGGCATTGCGCGAAATGTTCGACAAAGCCCACGCCGTGTATGAAGCCAACAAAGGCTTCGGTGAAGATGTGGAAGTCGAGGCTTGTTGCTACCTCAGCAATGACTATCCGGCATTGCACCCCGTGCAAGGCGAGAACCGAAAAGAGCTTTGGAATGCTTTGCAGGATTCAGGATGGAACCTGTTGTACGAAGGCGGCGTGGCTTTCCCTCTCCAATTGAAAGGAAACGACGATCCTGATTCCAACGACTTTGACGAATTTATCGGGATGAATTGTCCCCCGCCTAACTGGAACGAAGGCCTCGATCAGGAACTGACCAAAGACCTGCACCTGACACAAGCCTTCCACAACCTGTTCGACCACACCGATTTTGCCATCACCGACTTTATTTATTGCCGTGATTTTTACTATGAAATCAAAGTTGAGTTCCGTAATGAAGCCCAGAAAAACCATTGATGCGGCTACTATCGCCCGACTGCTCAGTCACGAGGACGAGCACGGCATGGGGCGCATTTTCATGTATGCCTTCGTCAATGAAGTGATACGGCAGAAAAGGCCATTCCCATTCGATTGTGAAACCGCCCAAGTAAGTTCCGACTTGATGATTGTTGACAACCAAGGTAGAAGCATCGCCGTTGAACATAGGCGCAATCGGCTTAGTTTAACTCTCAATGACCAGCGAAGTGAAACTTCCGCACTCATCGAATACCATGGCGGAGCCTATCGTCAAGTCATTCTTGATTGGCTTGCCGCCTGCTTCCGATACACTTCGCTGCAACCTGAACTTCGCAAAGAGCTGACAAGATATGCCAAATCCATTCAAAGAAGAATTTGGTTTACAAAAGTTTTGCCTGTGCATTAATTCGGCACAGGCTTTTGTTTCCTTTGCAGCGTAGAAACAACAAAACCTAAATGCGATGAATGATTATTATGGAAGTGTCCCTTTAGAGGAATACGAACAAATCCTGGCCAACCGTGAATACTGGGACAACATTTCTGGCGAATGGGAAATGTGTTCAAAAATGGAAGACAAACTTGTGCGATTAGGGACATTCGTGAAAAGAGGCGGTGACCTAAACCGTGTGATTGCCCTTTATGCAGAAGGGCGGGAATACACCTACCGTGTGACGATTCAGCATTGTATAGAGCGGTATCTTGAGGCATTAGCCAAGAAGCGCATTCAGAATCTGAGTAAAACTGCTTTCCGAGATGCTGAAAGTGAGCATTGGCATTGATTTCAGATATGACAAATACACCTCAAGGCAGGTCTCTTTCGACGTGCTCGACACTAGGAATCTGGATGCCGAAGGAATACTCTCTGCCATAGAACAGGAGCATCGCCAAGCACATCCCAACGAAAGCATTGAAGATGTCAGGGAAAGAGCTCATACTTGGATTGGGGATAGTTGGTGGTGAGAGAAAATAATGTATCTTTGCAATTATTTGTATTTTGATTCAAATCAGACTGACATTATGGAAGAAAAAACGATTCTTTATGGCTATAAAATGACACATGATACAGGATTTGCTCCCAATCCCTATCATGGAGTGCTGACCTTGGCAACTTGCAAACCTCGCATTCGCAAATACACAAAAGAAGGATATTGGATTTCAGGATGGACCTCCAATGAGGTTTACGACAAAGACTATAATAAACACTCTTTTACTGATAGCAACCAGAAACTAATCTATTTGGCAAAAGTTTCAAAAGTTCTTAGTTTTAAAGACTATTGGGAAAAATATCCTTTAAAAAAACAACCCGAGAAGTCGATAATAGAAGATGGGAAAGAATGTTTCAAAAGTTGCGGAAATGTTTTAATAACAAAAAGTGACGACATAGCATTCTGCGGTGACAACATTTATGAACCAGATGCCAATGATACATTTGGATTTAAACAACATGAAAATCCACATCACGGTGAAAAAGAAAAGGAACGAGACATAAGCGGAGAGCATGTTCTTGTTTGTGAAGAATTTTACTATTTTGGTGTAGAGAATGCTATTCCTATTGAAAAAGAAGGTGTTGTTCATAGATGGAAAAGATTCCCCTTTGATAAAGGGAAGGAAATTATAGACTTCGTCAAGGAGCACTACACAAAGTGACGTAACCCAAAGAAAAAATGAAAATCATATTAAGCAGAAAAGGTTTCGATTCGGCCAATGGTGGCCAGCCTAATCCCATCTTGCCCGATGGGACACTGCTGTCGCTTCCCATCCCCGACAAAAAGAAAGGAAACAATCCGTATGGTTCTCTTGTTTGGAACGGCCAAAACTACTTTGACATCATCCGCTCTTTGAAACCCAATACGAAGCTGAAAGCCGACAGCATGTGCCACCTCGACCCCGATTTAAGAAAAGACGTTAGGGATAGGGAAAAAGGATGGCAACCCGCTTTTGGCCAAACAGATACTGCTTTAAAGCACCTTCGCAACCAAGGTGTTTCCTTTGGTGACCTGTTTCTATTCTTTGGCTGGTTCAGACAGACCGAGATGAAAGACGATCACTTGGTTTACAAAAAAGACGCCGCAGACATTCATGCCATATATGGTTACATGGAGATTGGCAGCATCATCGAAAATCAGTCCGACGTTCCCCAGTGGTTAAAGGATCATCCCCACGCCGATCGTCCTGATGCATGGGCCGACCATACCAACGCGATCTATCTTCCCACAAACAATCTTTCCTTCCTGCCCACTCATAAAGGCTGCGATGTCTTAGGTTATCGTAATGACAGAGTGTTAACCAAGCCAGGTATGTCCCGTTGCTATTGGGATTTGCCTGACTTTTTCAAAAAAGTTGAGATCACCTACAACCCTAGTCCTTGGCGCAATGGTTGTTTTAAATCCGCAGGCCGTGGACAGGAATTCGTGATGGGTGCCACTCCGGAAATTCTTGATTGGGTCAAACAAATCATATCATGATGAACATCATCGGGGTTGAGCACAGCCTGGTATATAAAATAATGAGAGAGTTGAAACAGATGGGTTTTGACGCGACTCCCGTTGAGGATGAAAACGATAGCAATAATGATAACAATAACAAAAGTAGCAGTAACGATTATTTTTTCTCCAAATTGAAGGATTTGTTTTAGCATGTGCATTAATTCGGCACAATCTTTTTGTTATCTTTGCACCATCAAAATGTATGAGTATGTCCAAAAACCAAATCAACAAATACGTCTGGCTCGTGGAGACGCTCTACCACGCCAAGAAAATCACACTGAAGGAAATCAACCGCAGGTGGCTCGATACCGATTTGAGTGAGGGTCTAGAGATTCCGCGCCGCACGTTCCACACATGGAAGAACGCGGTGGAAGAGATGTTCGGCCTCGTCATCATGTGCGACAAGAGCGATGGCGACCGCTATTATATCGAGAACCGCGAGGTGCTGGAGGATGACGGCCTGCAACGCTGGCTGCTCAGCACTATGTCGGTCAACAACACACTGTTGGAAAACAAAGCCCTCAGCGACCGCATCCTGTTGGAAAGCATCCCATCGGGCCAAGTCTTCCTCGCCACGGTCATGGAAGCGATGAAGAAAAACCGATTATTAGAAATCACCTATAAAGGCTTTTGGAGCGAAAGCGAGCACACCTTCCCCGTGGCGCCCTATTGCGTGAAACTGTTCCGGCAGCGGTGGTATATGGTGGGCAACAGCGTCTACGAAGACAAAATTCGAATCTATTCCTTGGACCGCGTACTGGAGGCCCGGCTGTCGGAGGAGACCTTCAAATACCCCAAGAAATTCAACCCAGAGAACTACTTCAAAGGCTGTTTCGGCATCATTCGCGACGAGGATTGCCCCATCGAGACCGTGAAGCTGAAAGTGAGCGCCGACCAAGCCAACTACCTGCGTTCCCTACCCTTGCATCCTTTACAAAAAGAGCTAGTGCATACAGGCGAATACAGCATCTTCTCCGTTGAGGTGCGTCCCACCTTCGACTTCCAACAGGAACTACTCTGGAACGGGGATGCGCTTGAAGTGTTGGAACCGCTTTGGCTGCGCAAGGAAATGGCGGGTATAGTGAAACGGATGTGGAACAATTACAAGTAGCAATATGTAATTTAGTGCGTTTGAAACCACACAAAACATGTAATTTAGTGCGTTTTAATCATCCAAGAAGTGTAAAATAGCGCGTTTTAAAACTCCATTTTTTGTAAAATAGTGCGTTTTAACCAGTTTTTTACTATTTTTGCACCCAATAAAAGCGTTATAATAATGGTAGCAAAAACAAAAGAACCTGTAGTGATTGACAAACGAACGCTAGAAGTTGTGCTTACCGACCAACAACAAGAATTGGAGGCCAAACGAAAAGATGTTTTATGTCACCGAGCGGAAGAGCAACTCATCGACTTGAAAAGCACTCAGGCACAAGTAGTTATTGGCGTGCGAAGAAGCGGAAAGTCGACATTATGCTTTCAAGCATTGGAAAACGCAGGAGTAAGATATGCTTTCGTTGATTTCGATGACGAACGTTTGGCTGGCATTGAAGCCAAGCAACTGAATGACATATTAGAAATTCTTTACAAGGTTTATGGCGACTTTGAATATCTGTTTCTTGATGAAATCCAAGACGTTGAAGGCTGGCATTTGTTTGTCAACCGGATGCTGAGAACCAAAATGCATGTCATTATAACCGGCTCAAATGCCAAATTGCTAAGTGGAGAACTTGCCACCCACCTTTCGGGACGCGCGAAGGAAATACACCTGTACCCATTTTCTTTTGCCGAATATTGCACTATCAATACTATAGATACAGTCCTGAAAACCACAAAGGCCGAAGGACACAGGCGTGCAGCGTTTGATGAATACATGAAAGATGGAGGATTCCCTGAATTGCTGAATATCAGCGACAAACGCACCTATGTAAACGACTTGGTGGGCAACATCCTAAAAAGAGACATCGAAAGACGTTATAAGATTTCATACAAGGAAGCCTTCGAACAATTGACCCACCACCTTTTGAATGTGTCGCCTACACAAATCGTTGTCTCCAACCTAACAGAAGAGTTCCATATCAAATCGGAACATACTGTCAAAAACTATGTGTCATACCTTCGACAAGCTTTCCTGCTCATTGGAATAAAGAAGTATTCCCGAAAAAGCAAGATACGCGTTTCGCAAGAGAAAGTATATCCAGTAGATGTGGCCATGATGAATCGACGCGAGAATGCATTCGCTGGCGAAAACCTTGGATGGAGATTAGAAACGGTTGTCCTCATCCACCTGCTTCGCCAATGCAAAATCAATGGGTGGGATTTGTATTACCTCAGCGAACGCTCTGGAGAGTGTGATTTCTTGGTATGCAATGGCAACAATGTCTTACAAGCCATTCAGGTTTCATACGATATTTCAGTGGAAAAGACACGCAAACGCGAGATTAACGGATTGATACTGGCCAACAAAATGAGCGGATGTAACAATCTGCTTCTATTGACCGACCACGATTACAATGAAATAGAGCAAAACGGACTTCCTATTAGGATTAGACCAGTATATGAGTGGTGTCTTCATGCTGATCCAATAGGATTCGACCCTATTGCCTGATAACTGAAAAAAAACATGAACTCCTTCGCCGCCATAGACTTCGAGACCGCCAACAACGAGCGCACCAGCGTGTGCAGCGTCGGCGTGGTGATCGTGAAAGAAGGCGAGTTCGTGGGACACTGAGGATGCGCCTGTGTTTCCATACGTATGGCAAAAGATTGAGCCGCTTATCGAAGGTCTGCCTCTCGTGGCCCACAATAGCCCTTTCGACGAAGGATGCCTCAAAGCCGTGATGCGCTGCTACCAGATGGATTACCCCGACTATCAGTTCTACTGCACCTGTCGCGCCTCGCGCAAACACTTCGGAAAGCTGCTGCCCAACCACCAGCTGCACACCGTAGCGGCAGCCTGCGGCTTCAATTTGGTCAACCACCATAACGCTTTGGCCGATGCCGAGGCTTGCGCTTGGATTGCACGAGAGATTTTGTAATTCAATTCGGAATTTACTGTAATTTTGCAGAAAATTCCGAATAAGACTATGAAAACAGATTCAAAACAAGCCTTAGACCTACTCAAAGAAGGTAACGCCCGGTTTGTTTCAGGAGCATTGGCACAAAAAGACGACTATACAACACTGCGAGGGAAACTCAGCACCGGCCAACATCCCTTTGCAGCGGTCCTCTGCTGCTCCGACAGCCGCGTGGCACCCGAAATCATCTTCGACCAAAAGCTTGGCGACCTTTTCGTCATCCGCAATGCCGGTAACGTCATCGACAAACACGTTCTCGGTTCCATTGAATATGCCGTGGAGCATCTAGGCACCTCCTTGGTCGTGGTCATGGGCCATTCTTGTTGCGGCGCAGTCACCGCCACCCACTTAGGCGAGGCCTTGCCCGACAACATCATGGCCATCGCCAGACGCATCAAGCCCTCCATTAACACCTCGGACGGCATCGACGACAATGCCCGCCGTCACGCGGCAAGGATGACGAAATTGATACAGCGCGACCCCATCGTCAAGCACCTGAACGCACAAGTGGTGTCGGCTTTCTATGACCTCCAAAGTGGAAAAGTGGAATGGCTGTAACGAGGTTTTCACTATATTTGCCATTTCATTTACCAAAAATACAAAACAATGAAAATACTTGTAAAACAAACCATTAAAAATATCGCCACACGCATGTCATACCGAACCTTTCTGCCCATAGATTTCTTCGGCTTACAGCCTCGAAATGACATAGGCAGAAAGGTAAGCGTATCTATGCCTTTAGTAGTTTTCTCTTTAATCCTGACCTTTATGACTGCCTGCAACCAAAAAACACCCGTTGACCTTATTGTCCACAATGCCAATATCTATACCGTCGACAAAGACTTCTCCAAAGCCCAAGCCTTTGCCGTGAAAGACGGTAAGTTTGTCGCCGTCGGTGACGAAGAGACCATCATGCGCCAATACGCCGCCAAGGAAACCATCGATGCCCAAGGCGACGCGGTGTATCCCGGCTTCATGGACGGGCACAGCCACTTCACGGGCTATGGTGAGAACCTCGTCCGCTGGGCCGACTTGAAAGGCTGCCGCTCCTACGACGAAGTCATCGATCGCCTCAAGGTGCACGACAGCCTCTACCCTGCCGAATGGCTCTTGGGTCGCGGCTGGGACCAGAACCTCTGGGAAGTGGCCGAGTTCCCCGATAACGAAAGACTTGCAGAGGTCTTCCCAAACAAGAAAGTCCTGCTGACCCGCGTGGATGGTCACGCCGTGCTGGTCTCCAAGGAGGTTCTTGCATTAGCCGACATCGATGCGAACACGAAGATGGATGGCGGCATGGCTATCGTCAAAGAAGGTCGTTGCACAGGTGTGCTGTTGGACAACCTCGCTGATGCCGCCAAGGCCTTGGTGCCTAAGATGGAGACCGTTCAGAGCATTCAAGCCCTACTCAAGGCGCAAGAGAACTGCATGGCCGTCGGTCTGACCAGCGTCACCGATGCAGGACAAGACATCGCCACGATTGAACTTATAGACAGCCTGCAACAAACTGGACAACTCAAAATGCACGTCAACGCCATGGTCAATCCCGACGACGAAACGATGGACCATTTCATGCGTCAAGGTGTCATCGACAAGGAAAGGCTCACCGTCCGCAGCGTGAAGATCTACGCTGACGGCGCCTTAGGCTCACGCGGTGCCAAACTGCTTGAACCTTACACCGATGACCCGACCAACGACGGCTTGATACTGGAAAGCGACGAGTTCTACCGTCATGTCTGCCAAAAGGCATACGATGCTAGCTATCAAGTGTGCTGCCATGCCATCGGCGACGGCGGCGTGCACCATATTTTGGACATCTTTTCGGAATACCTGAAAGGCAAAAATGATTTACGCTGGCGCATCGAGCACTCTCAAACGGTTGCTGACGCGGACTTCCAACGCTTTGGTGAATTCTCTGTCATCCCTTCCATTCAAACCACCCACTGCACCTCCGACATGGACTGGGCCGATGAGCGTCTCGGCGAACGAATCAAAAACGCATACGCATACCAACAGTTGTTGCAGCAAAACGGTTGGGTCATCAACGGCACCGACTTCCCCATCGAGGACATCAGCCCCATTTATACCTTCTATGCCGCTGTGGCCCGTAAGCACTTGGACGGCACGCCTGCCGAGGGTTTCCAAATGGAGAACGCCCTCACTCGCGAACAAGCCTTGCGTTCCATCACGATATGGGTGGCCAAGGGTTGCTTCCTTGAAGGTCGCAAAGGCAGCATCGAAGTCGGTAAAGACGCTGATTTCGTGATTCTTGACCGCGATATTATGACCATTGCAGAAAGCGAAATCCCCACGACCAAAGTGAAGATGTGCCACATTCACTAACCCAACCTAAAACCTTATGGAAAACCCTGCCGAATTCGACTATATCTTCATCAAAGACGCGACTGAGAATAACCTGAAACACGTCACCGTCAAGATTCCAAAACGGCAAATCACCGTGGTGACGGGCGTGTCGGGGTCGGGAAAGTCATCGTTGGTGCTGGATACCATCGCAGCCAAGTCGCGACGGGAGTTGAATGACACTTTTCCATCGTTTACGCAACAATATTTGCCCAAATATGGCCGTCCGCATGTGAGCGACATTGAGAATCTGCCCATTGCTATCGTTATTGAGCAAAGGAAGCCCACATCAAACTCACGCTCTACGGTAGGCACCTACACGGACATTTATGCCCTGTTGCGTCTGTTGTTCTCACGCATCGGGCAGCCTTTCGTCGGCTATTCCGACGCCTTCTCGTTCAACCATCCTTCAGGGAGTTGTCCGCGCTGTGCTGGATTAGGCGAAATCCGTGAGTTGGACATCCACAAGCTCGTCGACTTCGACAAGTCGCTTAACGATGAGGACACCATCCACTACATCGCCTTCGGCAAGGGCGGCTGGCGCTGGATCCGTTATGCCCATAGTGGCCTCTTCGACCTCGACAAGAAGATCAAGGACTACACTCCTGAGGAGCTTGACTTATTCCTCAACTCTCCGCAAATCAAGCTGAAGAATCCGCCGTCGAACTGGCCAAAGAGCGCCAAATACGAAGGCCTCATCCCGCGCATGTACCGCAGCATCATCAACTCGGAGGAAGGTCTGCTCCATGCTGCCGTGCTCAACCCCATGCTGACCATGGGTACTTGTCCCGACTGCGGCGGCACCCGACTCAACGAGAAGATACGCTCCTGCAAAATTAAAGGCATAAACATCGCAGAGGTGACCGCCATGAGCATCGCCGACTGCCGTCAGTGGATGGAAACCGTCGACAATCCTTTGGCCGAAGACATCAAACGCGCCACCATCGAAAGGCTGGCTGCCTTGGAAGAAATCGGTCTCGGCTACCTCACCCTCGACCGCGCCATCGGCACGCTCTCGGGCGGTGAGGCGCAACGCTGCAAGATTGCCAAATACATCAACTCGCCCCTCTCCGACGTGATGTATATCCTCGACGAGCCTAGTGTAGGCCTCCACAACCACGACATCCTACTCATGCAGAAGTCAGTACAAAAACTGAAAAACCACGGCAACACTGTCATCCTCGTGGAACACCACAAGGACATGATCAAAATCGCCGACCATATCATCGACATGGGCCCAGGTGCAGGCATGAAAGGCGGTGAAATCGTCTTCGAAGGGAGCTACGAAGAACTATTGCAAAGCCAAACACTGACAGGCATTTCGCTCAGTGCAACGAGTTCCATTAAGGAACAAGTTCGTCAACCCAAGTCGTTTTTCCATTTAGAGAACGTCAGTTTACATAACATCAAAAACCTGACAGTGGATTTGCCTTTAGGCGTGATGTGCGGCATCGCAGGCGTTGCTGGCTCGGGCAAAAGCTCGCTGATGGAGTGCTTTGTAAAAAATGTTGAATCGTTGAATGTTGAATTGTTGAACTGTTCTAACAACAACAGATCAACAATTAAACAATTAAACAACTCAACAATTCAACCATCAGACATCGTCTACATCAGTCAGAAAAACATTGGCATCAGCCTGCGCTCCACCCCCGCCACTTATCTCGACGTGGCCGACGACATCCGCAAACTCTTCGCCAAAGTGAACAAGACCAAGGCTGACCTGTTCTCCTTCAACGGCAAGGGCGGTTGTCCTGTATGCCAAGGCAAGGGCGTCATCGTCAGCGATATGGCCTTCATGGACGCCATCGAGACCACCTGCGAGGCTTGTGGCGGACTGCGCTATAGCAACGAGGTCTTATCTTATAAGGTCAACGGCATGAACATCGCCGAGGTGATGGATATGACCGCCAACAAAGCCTCCGAGATGTTTGCGGGCACTGTCATTGCCGAGAAGCTGGAGCCTTTGAGAAAGGTCGGGTTGGGTTATTTGCATCTGAACCAATCGCTTTCGACCTTATCTGGCGGTGAGTTGCAGCGCATCAAGTTGGCCTCTTACCTTGTTGAATCGTTGAATGTTGAAATGACAATTCGACGTAGTCAATCGTTGAACTGTTGCCGCGACAAATCAACAATTAAACAGTTAAACACTTCAACACTTCAACATCCCAAAATCTTCATCATGGACGAGCCTTCCGACGGCCTCCACCTCAACGACATCAAGCGCATTCTCGACCTCTTCGACACTATGGTCGAAGCGGGCAACACCATCTTCCTTATCGAGCATAATCTGGAGATGCTGAAAGCTTGTGACTACCTCGTGGAACTCGGTCCCGGCGGCGGCGCCATGGGCGGCAAAGTGCTTTTTGAGGGCACGCCGAAGGAGATGTTGGGCTGTAACGAATCTGTTACAGCACCCTATTTGACGGTTCTTTAAGCCATAGATCCCATGCCACCGCACAGCCCCATGCAGGGATGACATAGCTTAAAGAACCTACGCGGTCTTTTTTTTGCAATAAAACGGAACACCTTTTCGTTGAAAAGTTGTATATTTGTATTTTATACCTATTACATTTTTCCATTTTTCAATTATTAAACAACTATGAAACAACTATTTAGGCACGGATTACTGCTTCTAGTCCTCACCATAGGAATGGCATGCGGAATGGCGGCACAATCCACACAAATGGTCGTCACCATGAACGACGGCACCGTTCAGACCTACTCCATGATGGAGTCAGGACGCGTTTATTTTGAGGACAACACCTACCTCGTCATCGAAGAAGGGATCGGAAAAGATGTCGTCAGAATCCCAATGAGCGACATCCGAAAAATCACCTGCGAAGAGGAAGTCGGCTTGCCCGAAAACCAGGCAGCAGCCATCAGCATCCTGCCCAATCCCGTCCATGACGTCATGATGCTCCATAACCTTGACGGCAAACAAACCGTCAGCATCTTCGCCATCGACGGGCGTCTGATGAAAGCCTTTGAAGTTTCGGGCGACGAAGCCATCGACGTCAGCGCTTTCCCCGTTGGCTTATATCTTGTCAGAACGCAATCCAGCACCCTTAAAATGATCAAGCTATGAGAAAGTCATTCATTTTATTCGCCTTCTTGCTGGGTTGTATCGGCCTCCAAGCCCAAAACTACCACATCACCCTACACCGCTCTGGCAGTGTCATCCACAACAACGACGTCAACGACATCACTGAAATCGTCTTCCAAGGCCATAGCCCTGCTACGATGGTCATTAACACTGAAAGCGGCGCCTACTCCTTCCCCATCACAAGGTTTGACAGCATCACTTTCCATACCGAGCAAAACGACATCCCACACGGATACGACTTTTTGAAGATATGTGAAAACGAGCTGCCTTACACATGGCAAGGCGTGACCTTCTATGAGAGCGGCATTCAAAACATTACGCTCCAAACGCCACAAGGCAACGACAGTATCGTGAGTCTGAATCTGTCCGTTTACCCGAATTATGAGACAGAGGAATACATGACGGTATGTCCAAGTGCGCTACCAGTAGTATGGAATGGCGTAACCTTCTACGAGGCTGGAACAGAGTCCGTATCTATGCAAACAATATATGGATGCGACAGCATCATGACACTGCACCTGTCGGTGAGCGAAACGCTGATAGGCGAAGAATACATAACTATCTGTGAAAGCGAGTTGCCCTACACATGGCATGGTCTGACCTTCACAGCCAGCGGAACACAGACTTTGACGCTCCCATCCTCACAAGGCTGCGACTCCATCGTGACCTTGCACCTGACAGCATATTCCACGCAAACCGGCGATGACTACATGACCATCTACGATAACCAATTGCCCTATATTTGGCAAGGCGTTACCTTTAACGGAGAAGGTTCCCAAACAGTGACCTTACAGACCGAATTCGGCTGTGACTCCATTGTGACGTTGCACCTTACAGTGGTTCCTGCTCCCACGGGCGACACCGTTTATATCACCTATAACGGCAGTTCTGTGTCGGTCGTCAACCCCTTCGCCAGCAACGGCGTGACGGTAAGCAACACAGGCGCGGATGTTGTCGTTAATTCGACATTGGCCAACGTTCCTTACGTGATTTCAGGTAGTTCCTCAAACGGCTCGCTGACCATGTACAGTTCCAACGGTTTCTTCATGGCATTGAACAATCTGTCGCTCACCAGCACGAGCAATGCGGCAATCAATATCGCCAGTGAGGTCGATGTAATGCTACAGCTCAGAGGCAACTCCACCTTAGTCGACGATGCCAACAGCGCAGTGAACGGAGCCTTCTATGCCGCAGGATCCCTTACCATCAACGGAAACGGCACCCTGCAAGTCACGGGCAACGCCAAGCATGGCATCCTGGTGGAAGGCGTCATGACGGTCAACTCGGGCACCATCAACATTCCCAGCACCGATAGCGACGGCATCCACGGCAGCAGCAACCTGGTTTGGAATAACGGTACGCTCAACATCGTAGCCCCTGGCTCCGACGGCCTCGACTTCACGGGCACCGTCACCATAGCCAACGGCAACCTGACCATCAACACCACCACACTCAGCCAAAGAAGCATCAAGGTGACCGGAGCGTTCTCCATGACCGGAGGCACACTCAATATCAACATCAACGGCGACGACTGCAAGGGCATCAAAGGTGCCGACAACATCAGCATCAGCGGCGGCACGGTGGATGTGCAAATTTCTGGCACAGGCTCGCATGGCATCTCTTCCGACACCGACGTCATCGTTAGCGGCAATGCTGACATCACCGTAGTCTCCTCATCGCAAGACGGCAAGTGCATCAAGAGCGATGGCTCAGTACATATCAACGGCGGCACCATGCATCTCACCCACTCTGCCAACGCCTCAAAGGGCATCTCGGCTACGGGTGACGTGGTCGTCACTGGCGGCGACATCACCATCACCGCTTCGGGCAGCATGCTCACGGAAGTGCTCGAAGGGCAAACCGTCACCTCCTATTGCACCGCAGTCAAGAGCGACGCCAACATCTACATCTCAGGAGGTGCCTTCCACATCACGCTGCCCACCTCCAACCAAAGCGGCAAGGGCATCAGCGCCAATGGCGCCATCGCCATCAGCGGTGGCACGCACACCTTGAGCGTCAGCGGCAACGACTCGAACGGTATCTCTTCCGACGTCAACGTCACCGTCAGCAACACCGCCGACATCACCATCACCTCTTCCGCCTTGGACGGCAAGGGCATCAAGAGTGACAGCACAATTTACATCAGCGGCGGCACCATCAACATCACCCATTCGGGCAACACCTCGAAGGGCATCTCCGCCGACAGCGACATCACCATCAGCGGCGGCACCATCGTCATCAACGCCAACGGCAGCACCGTGGTGACCGACAACGAGCCTTCGTACTGCACCGCCATCAAGGGCGATGCCGACATCAACATCAACGGTGGCGACATCACCATCACCTTGCCGACGGCCAACCAAGGCGGCAAGGGCATCAAGTGTGCCGGCAACATGACCATCAGCGGCGACAACACCATCCACATCGAGACCCACGGCGACGGCGCCACCTACACTGCCTCGTCGGGCACCGACACCTATTCCAGCAGCTGTCTTCGCGCCGAGGGCAACATGGAAATCGTGAGCGGCAACATCACGCTCACCAGCACCGGCAAAGGTGGCAAGGGCATCAAGGTGGGCACCAAGACCGCCACGGGTACCGGATGGGGAGGCACCACCTATACCTACAGCGGCACCTACACGCAAGGCAGCCCCGACGGCACCGGCCCCACCCTCACCATCTCGACCACAGGCACCCAGGTAGGCGGCGGAGGTGGCGGCGGCTGGCCTCCAGGACCTGGCGGCGGCTCGTCGTCGGCCAGCGCCTCGGCAAAAGCCATCAAGGTGGGCGGCGAGGCGACCCTTTACGGCGGCACCACCACGGTGACGACCACACAAAGCGGCGCCGAAGGCCTGGAATCGAAGACGCAAATCAACGTTGAAGGCGGACAGCATTACTTCAAATGCTACGACGACTGCATGAACTCGGCAGGAAAAATCTTCTTCAACGGCGGCGTGACGGTATGCTTCAGCAACGGCAACGACGCCATCGACTCGAACGCAGGCACGGCGGGTGCCATCACCATTGGCGACGGCGTCGTCTTCTCCTACACCACCAAAGGCAGCCCCGAGGAAGGCTTCGACTGCGACAACAACAGCTACATCCGCATCACGGGCACGGGCATCGGCATCAGCGCGGGCGGCTCGCAAGGCGGTGGCGGCGGTTGGCCTGGCGGCGGCGGTGGCAACACCATCACCGGCGCGGTGCAAGGCTACTACTTCCACACCAGCAGCTACAGCTTCCAGGCGGGAAGATACTACACCCTGTCGAATACCAGCGGCGCGGGCGGCACCAACATGGTGACGTTCAGCTTCGAAGCCAACTGCTCCAGCAGCCTGGCCCTCATCACGGCGACGGGCATGCAGCATGGCAGCACCTATTATGTGAAGTACAGCAACACGTCGCCCACCAACCCGACGACGGCCTTCCACGGCCTCTACCTTGGCGGAACCTCGTCGGCATCGACGCAGGCGTTCAGCTTCACTGCACAATAAAAACCAATCAACAAGACGAAAAAACTGCGGACACAACCTTTTGGTTGTGTCCGCAGCCGTATGATTCGTTCGCGCGATACTAAGTTGTCCCCATCTGGTCTGCGATAATGCCAGGGATAAATCGCACTCCTTTATTCTCAAATTCGGCATTGATATTGGCCACATAGCGGTGCGTGATGCCTTCTTCGTCGCAAAAGCCATTCAACGCGGCCATGCCAACCGGCTTCTCAAAACGTTTGTATTTACATTCAACGGCCATTTTGTGGAGCGACCCTATCACAACAAAATCGACCTCAGTGCCATTTTGCGTGCGATAGAAGCTGATGACATCGTCAGCCCTGCGGTTGCGCCACAACTCCAACAAGATTTCATTCTCGAAGATGGCGCCATTGTCGGTACGGAAAGGCATTTCGTTGAAGTTGCCATAAATGATGTTACGTAGTCCCAAATCGCAGAAATACACTTTTTTCATCTTTCCGATAACCTTGCGTCGGTTGGTGAAAAACGGCTCAACAAGTTTGATGACATACATTTTTTGCAACAGCCCGATATATGTTTCACAATCGCCGTAAGGCAAACCACTTTCACGGCTCAGCTCGTTGATGTTGACCAAATTGCCAATCTGAGCGGCCAACAATCGCAGCAGCTTGTTGAAACTTTTGCGGCTGCCAGGTGCGACAGCCCTACAAAGCCCATGCTGTTGGGCTGTCGTACCACGGCAGCCGCATCATTCATTCACGCATGGCAAATGCTGATATTCAAACCTTCTGAATTGCAGATTTGGAAGAACGGGGTTTTATAAACGTCTTATTTGTCATCGTAATGGCCGTAGGCAGAGATGACAAGAACGACCACCTCTGTTTCAAAAATACGATATACCATACGATGTTTCTTCGTGATCTCGCGGCTCCAACGGCCTTCAGGTTTACCTTTTAGCTGTTCCGGATGGCCCAAGCCTGTTTTTGGGTGTTCGCGAAGTTCCTCGATGAATCGTTGTGCTTTTATGAAAGCTTTAGGCTAGCTTTTGGCAAGTCGAGCCATATCTTCGTCGGCCGAAGTTAAGATTCTTACCTTATATGCCATAGCCCAGCCGCTTTAGATGCGTTGTTAAATCCTCACCGGGCAGCACTTCGGAATACTCGCCTCTTTCGTAAGCCTGTTCTCTGCTATCTAGCATAGCATAGAACTCATCTTTGCTCATTGTTGCTGCGTCTTCTGTCATTTCCTTGGCTACCTTACGAAGGTATTTGGCAACGCGCTTCATCATGCTTTCGTCTTCAGCGATAATGCTCATATCGCGCCAAATTTGTGCATTCATGGCGTTTATTTGTACTGCGGTCATTTTATGTTTCCTTTCGTATTACGATGCAAAAATACACATTTTTTGGAACACCGCCATTTTTACGGCAAAATCGTGAAAAAACGGTAGATGCAGTGCGCGCACCGTCTCGCAAAAACAGCTCGGCCAAGCCGCAAGCGGCCTGGCCGAGCCATAAAAAAGAGATTCCCTTCGGGAAATCCCCGATTCGACGAAGTCAATGGAGTGTGCTTGTTTTACTTAACAAGCGGCGGCTTGAGGGGCTTGCAAACAGCCAACTCCTTCATGCCGCCGCTTAATTGACTATAGTCTTAACTCCATTCCCGTAAGGGAATCTCAATTATGCGTTCTCCGCTTAAAGCTCCGCATCCACTACCGTCCAACCAGAGGGGACAATTATATATTGTACCATGCCATTGCCATGCCATTCAGAAGAAGGCCAGTTCATGGAAGGATGCTTGACGAGTGTGCCAGTTGGCGCAACTCCACGTAGCCAATCTCCGACACAACGCCCCGCTGCATCCGGACCTATACATATGGCAAGGCACTTGACATAGTTGAGGTTGGTGCAACCACGGAACATACTATCATAGTAGGAGGCCTGAAAAGGTAAGCCCGTCATCGTCGTGACAAGCAGTTCGGGGGCCGTCGTCAAACTGGTGCAGCACTGGAACATGCCACCATAGCAATACTCTACCAATGTCGTGGCGGACAGCACTGGGGCCTCCGTCAAACTGGTGCAACACATAAACATGCAAGAATAGCAACCATAAGCCAGCGTCATGGCGGAGAGTTCAGGGGCAGTTGTCAGACTGGTGCAACCATAGAACATGCCTGAATAGCAAAACTCTGCCATCGTCATGGCGGGTAGTTCGGGAGCCGTCGTCAAACTAAAGCACTTATAGAACATTAGAGCATAACAATTATTTGCCAGTGTAGTGGCGGGAAGCGCTGGGGCCGCCGTCAAACTGGTGCAACCTGCGAACATTCCCGCATAGCAACACTCTCCCAACGTTGTGGCTGGAAGCTCAATGGGATGCTGGGGATGGTTATAAATGGACTGGTTATCCTTAAACAAGGACATAAATGCGCTACTCGGCGCCACAGAGACCGTGGAATAATCCTCCTTGTCGAGAAGACTCATCACATTACCATAGACATAACACTCTCCAGTGGTAGAGAAGTTGCTATAAAGAACGTCAGAATTGAATGTAATTCCAACTATTCCATCGTCATCATAAGAAAACATCGCATAATCTTCAATATAATCATAATACCACCACCAATCAACACCATAGCCAAGCGTTTCATTGTCGCCTCTGAACATCACCTTGTCGCCAACGTTGGCCAGAGTGATGGCCGTACCAGAGGTGTATTCGCTCCATGTTTCGCCATCTGTGCTATATTCCATAGTAATGGCAGGCGTTATGTTGGCCGCCGTAAAAGTCACCGTCGAGTTGGCTGTCTTGGCTTCGAAGGTAAGGCCTGTGAATGGGACCACAACCACCTCAAGTGCGTTGTTCACCTTCTTAATTGCACTGCGGGAGATAAAGTCTGCGCCCAGGTTGGCATTGTTCGTCTTCTCGAAGACCATGCTTTCGCCATTGTAGGCCTCCAGCTTGAAGCCGTTGGCCAGCGAACCTGCAGGAAGCATGATGGTGAAGTCGGTGGCGGTGGTGGCATCGAGGGCCACGCCTGCGCCGCAGTCCAAGGTGATACTATTGCCGTTGCCTGTGGTGCAGGTCAAGGTGGGCTCACCGTTGTTGTAGTCGGCCGAGAACACGCCGCTGAGGTTGTCGGCAGTGTTGTTGGAGGTCAACACGAGGCGCGTCACGGTGAGGCCATCGCCAACCATCGGGAAGCAGATGCCGCCCAGCATGTTCTTGAATTCCAACGTCTGTTCGTCGGAGACGGCCATCATCGGCATGGCGCCGTTGGCGAAGCTGTTGGCCACGTAACTCTGCGTGGCAGGCAGGGTAATGGTGGCCTCGCCCTCGCCGGTGACGGTGTTGCCCGTGGCGGGATAGACGGCCGTGTAGGTGGGTTGGAAGAAGTCGTTGTCGTCCTCGCTGCTGAGGAAGGTGCCTTCGGTGGTGTTCTCACCCGAGGTCAGGCGGTAGGTGGCCGTGAGGCCGTTGCCGTTGCGCACCACGATCTGGTCGCCGGCGTTCCACTGCACTTCGGTGCCCACGAGGTGGGTGCGGCTGCCGTTGCCTTGGTTGGCCTCAACGGTGGCGAGGAAGCCGTTCTCGGGCACGTTGCCCTGCGGCTTGTTATCTTTCTTGCACGAGGCCAATGCCAATACGGCCACCGTGCAGAGGGTCATGAGTCTGATGATGTTTCTTTTCATTGTTGTTGTTGAGTGTTTTTTCTGTTTTAGTTTTAAGTTCATTCCACTTTGCGCAGCTCGAGGAACTGGTACATGCGCTGGTCGAGCTGGCGGTTCTGCTTCACCTTGGAGGGAGGCATCTGCTGCCCGATGTTGTTTTCGGGGCCGTTTGACGAGCCGCTCGTCGCATAGTGCATATTGAGGTCCATGTCGGAGCTGTCGCGGTTGCCGCCCCCGAAGATGATGAACAGCAAGGGCAGCAACAGGGCGAGCAACAGGCCTAAAATCACCTGCTCCCTCTGGATTTGGTTTCCTTGTGCACGCATAATCAATTAGGGATTAGGCCCAGTCGAAGCCCGTTGTGGTGACGCCTTCGGTGCTGTTGCCGCGCATGGTGGAGGCGCAGAGCACGGTTGAGGTTCCCAATTGGATGCATTCCGCCCGAGGCGGCAGGTAGGTTTGCCTTTTCAGGCTGCTTTCGTTTTGTTTCATCTTTTGTTTGTGTTAGTTTTAATTGTTATAAAATCAGTAAACTGTGGTTTCGCATCAAACAAAAGAAGCGTGCGCTGTGTTTATCACATCGTACTTGAAGGTCCTAGGAAAACCCGTAAAACAAAATGGAAACAACAGCCCACGCATAAGGCGTGAAGCCGTTAGACTACCCCTTGTTTTACTTTGCTCGAAAATTTCCTAGGTTTTCAAGTACAAGGAAGCATAACGCTTCAATTGGTCAATATGTCTGTCATAACGGAGGATGTCAACATAGACATGCCCCATTTGACACCGCAAAAATACACAATTTTTGGATTGCGCGACACCTAATTAATATTTTTAATATTTTTGCCATAATTATGAACGACCAACTCATCCGCTATATCGAGCAGCAAATCCTGCCGCGCTACGAGCATTTCGATGCCGCCCACCGGCGCGACCATGCCGAAGAAGTCATCAAGCGCAGCTTGGCCTTGTCCGAGCATTATGACATTAATATTAATATGGTGTATGCCATCGCCGCCTACCACGACACGGGACTTTGTGAGGGCCGCGACGTGCATCATCTCGTCTCGGGCCGCATCATCCGCGAGGATAAGAAACTGCGCGAGTGGTTCGACGAAGAACAAATCGAGATCATGGCCCAAGCCGCCGAAGACCACCGTGCCTCCAGCGGACATGAGCCGCGCAGCATCTACGGCAAAATCGTGGCCGAAGCCGACCGTCTCATCATTCCCGAAAAAGTCATCCGCCGCACGATACAATTCGGCCTCGACCATTATCCCGAACTCGACAAGGAAGGGCAATACCGACGTTTCCGTGAACATCTGCTGGAGAAATACTCCGACACGGGTTACCTCCGCCTATGGATTCCCGAATCGGACAACGCCGTGCGCTTGGAAGAGCTGCGAAAAATCATCCGCGACGAAAACGCCATGCGCGATGCCTTCGAACAACTATTTCCGAACTAAATTCACCACGATACAAGATATTTTGTATTTTTGCAACCCTTAAACCTTACGAAAATGAAAAAAGCACTTGTTACTATCTTGTTTCTTTGCCTCGCAGGCTTTGTAGTGGCACAAGAGACAAACGAAACTGAATTCAAGATGGCCTTGGGCGACACCGTCGTTTGGAAACCTTTTGACAACTGCAACGCGCTTGGCTACAACATCAAAGGCCCCAAAGTCATCACCTTCAAGCCCGTACACTTTGGAGAAAAGATTGAAATCGTTGCCAAGAAAGTCGGCAAGAGCAGCATCGTGGCCACCTGCCAGGATAATGGCACCAAGGCTGTGGCCAACATCACCGTCGTCGACCCTAACGACGTTCCCCTCATCGCCGAAAAACCCGTGAAGCCGGCAACCTTGCCTTTCACCGCCACTTATGGCTTCAACCCACCCAGGGACAACTTCTTCATCACCATCAATGACTTAGGCACTAAATTCAACGAGACCTACATGAAGCATGGCGACGACGAGGCCTTCAATGACGGCCAGGGCGTCGACCGCTTCTGGAACGTGAAGACGGGCAAGAACTGGTACTACCGTCCCGACGCACAAGGCTGGACCGACGATGTGGATTGGGAGTTTGACCCCCTTGGCGAGAGCTTCCCCATCATCAATTCCTTCGCCACCGAGGTGAACAAGGACAACCTCTCCAACTATTATGTCGGCAACGAGAAACTCACGGTCGGCGGAGCAGACAAACCCATGGAAATCGAGTGCTGGAAGTTCTTCGTCGACTTCGAAGACGGCACGGTGATTCAATACTGGGTCGACCCCGCCAACGGCTGCACCCTGAAACGCCAAATCAACGCCGACCCCGCCAAGGTGGTCACGGTGTATGACCTCAAATACACCCGCCTGCACTTCGGCCCTAGCTTTAAGAAAGGGTTGCATGATATCACTAGATGAGTTGAGAGTTTAGAGTTTAGAGTTTAGAGTCAGTTGAGAGTTGAGAGTCAGTTGAGAGTTGAGAGTCAGTTGAGAGTTGAGAGTCAGTTGAGAGTTGAGAGTTAGGAGTGTGGAGTTAGGAGTTGAGAGTTTAGAGTTGAGAGTTTAGAGTTTAGAGTTGAGAGTCAGTGGTTAGTTTAGAGTTATAGGGCTGTCACACTGTGGCAGCCAAGATTAAGCCAAGGAATTTTGAATTTTGAATCTTTGAATCTTGAATCTTGAATTTTTAAATCATTAAATATTAAACCTTAAATCAATCCAATCAAATGGAAAACATCGAATTAAAGAAGACCCCTTACAACCAGATCCATCACGATTTGGGAGCCAAGATGGCTGAATTTGCCGGTTACGACATGCCGATCCAATACACCGGCCTCGTCGAAGAGCACAACAACGTCCGCAACAACGTCGGCGTGTTCGACGTGAGCCACATGGGCGAGTTCCGCATGGGCGAGTTCCGTGCCAAAGGCCCGATGGCCAAGCAGTTCATGCAATACTGCACCGTCAATGACGTCGCCGCTTTGAGCGACGGCAAGGTGCAATACACCTGCCTGCCGAACGGCAAGGGCGGCATCGTGGACGACATGCTCGTCTACCGCATCGCCGACGACCATTATTTCATGGTGCCCAACGCCGCCAACATCGACAAGGACTGGGCTTGGATGAGCCAGATTGCCGAGAAGTTCGGCATGACCCTACGCCCTGAAAGCCATGCAGAAGCTCACCAAGGCCAACGTGGTTGACATGGAATACTACACCTTCCAAATCATCAACTTCGCCGGCGTCGACAACATCATCTTCTCGACCACGGGTTACACCGGCTCGGGTGGCTGCGAAATCTACATCCCCGTTGCTTACGCCAAGCAGGTTTGGGACGCCGTCTTTGAGGCTGGCAAGGAGTTCGGCATCATGCCCGCTGGCTTGGGCTGCCGCGACACCCTCCGTCTCGAGAAAGGCTTCTGCCTCTACGGTCACGAAATCGACGACACCATCAGCCCCATCGAGGCTGGCTTGGGCTGGATCACCAAGTTCGTCGACGGCAACGACTTCCTCAACCGCGAAATCTTCGCCGCTCAGAAAGCCAATGGCGTGAGCCAGAAGATTGTCGGCTTCGAGATGATCGACCGCGGCATTCCGCGTAACGGCTACGAGGTGTGCGACGCCGAAGGCAACTGCATCGGCATGGTGCGCTCGGGCAGCCCGTCGCCCTCGACTGGCAAGAACATCGGTACCGCTTTGGTGAAGAAGGCCTTCAGCAAGAAGGACACCGAAATCTTCATCAAGATCCGTAACAAACTCATCAAGGCCGTCGTGGTCAAGATGCCGTTCCTGCCATGATTCGCCTGCGTCACCTCCTGACGGCAACGCTGTTGCTGTTTATGGCTTTTGCTAAGGCACAAGAGGTGACCTTTTCGACCCCTGGCGGGTTTTACGACAACCCCTTTGAACTGACCTTGTCCTGCAACCAGCGGGACAAGGTCATTCATTATACCACCAACGGCAACACGCCCACGGCCAACGACCCTGTCTTTGGGGAACCGTTGCTATTGGGTGAAAGCCTTTACTCCCACTCCGACATCTACACCATCCTCGACTGCCCCGAAAGCATGTGGTTCTTGCCCACATCGGTACAAAAGTGCATCGTCATCAGGGCGGCAGCATTCGATGAAAACGGCAGCCTAAGTGGGAAAGTAACCACCAACACCTACCTCATCAAATCGCTCGGCTGCGACACACACGGACTGCCAGCGGTCTCGATTTGCGCCGACTCGTTGGATTTATTTGATTACGAGCGAGGCATTTTCGTCCCGGGAGCATACCAAGACCCTTCAAACCCCGAAGGCACTGGCAATTACTATCAGTCGGGAAGAGAGTGGGAAAGACCCATGAACTTCGAGTTCTATGAAACGGACAACAAAGGCGTCAACCAACAAGCCGGATTAAGGACCCACGGAGGCAACGGACGCAAGCTACAGCAAAAATGCGTGAAAATCTACGCCCGTGAGGAATACGGCAAAAAACGCTTCAAGCACCCGTTTTTCGAGACCATCCCCGACAGTAGCTTCAAGCACTTGATACTCAAGCCTTTCACATCGTCATGGACGCAATCGGGAATCAACGACTATGTCAGCAACCAAATCGCCTCGCGGCTGGACTTGGAGACATTGGCCTCAAGACCTGTCGCACTCTATCTCAACGGCGAATACTGGGGCATCTATTACATCCACGAAAGACCTGACGAACACTATCTGGAAGACCATTGCCACGTCGACATCAACGGCATCAACCTCATCGAAGACTGGGGAGGCACCTGCGAGGCGGGAAGCAACCTCAACTTCCTCATGCTATATGACTTCATCGCCAACAACGACCTTGCCGACCCTGACGCCTATTCGTATGTGGCAAGCCAGATAGACATCAGCAATTTCATTGATTACCAAATATTTGAGATATTCTCCGCCAACCTCGACTGGCCTGCCAACAACATGCGCTGCTGGCAAGAAGGCAATGGTCCATGGCGCTGGATCTTCTTCGACGGCGACATCGGGCTGATCACCAAAGAATACGATGCCTTCGCCAATGCAACCTACGACGGACCGAGCACCTATCCGGCAAGCTCGAATTCTACCCTATTCCTCAGGAAACTGCTGGAAAACGAATCGTTCAAGGTGGCCTTCCTTAACCGTTTCAACCAGCTACTGCATTCAGCATTCGCCTACGAAACGACCAAACCATTGAAAGACAAAGCCTTTGAAAAGCTGGAGGGTGAAACCCCCAACCAGGTGGCCCGTTTCCACAATCCCGACAGCCTGCAACTCTGGGAGCAGCACATGGATGGCATCGACGCCTTCCTATCGCTAAGGGAACGTCATGTCGTGAGTCAAATGCAGGAATACTTCTATTCCGACAACTATAGCTTTACCATTGACGCCCTATTCCCTTCGCCGGCCCAAAGCGAGATTCACATCCTGACGAACTTCGACAAGACCACGCTGACTACCATCCAAATCATCGACCTCAAAGGAAGGATACGTTGGAGCGCGGAGCATGTGTTTGGTGCAGGGGTGTTCGAACTCGTCCTGCCGATCCACTTGCCCTCGGGTGTATATATCCTAAGGATTGGCGACACGACCCGAAAGTTTGTTGTCATCGACTAAAACTGCCAATTTTTCAGTACTCTACGGCGGAACGATTCTTGATAAAACCCTCGGCATGGACAACAAAGCAGAAAGACGGAAATTCCTGGGTAGCCTCATCATCCCGCTCATCATCGTGGTGGTGATGTGGCTGGTAAAAATCATCGAGGAGTCGTATGGTGTACACCTCGGGCAATGGGGCATCGTGCCGCATACCGCCAAAGGTCTCATCGGCATCCTCACCCTGCCCTTCCTGCATGGCAGTTGGGAACATCTGCTGTCGAACACGGTGCCGATCCTCGTCCTGGGCACAGCCTTGTATTACTGCTACCCCTCCCTTGCCAACCGCGTCATGCTCATCACTTGGCTGGGCAGCGGCCTGCTCACCTGGTGCATCGGCGACGTCGAAACGACCCACATCGGCGCCAGTGCCTTGGTCTATGGGCTTAACCTGTTCCTCATCTTCAGTGGCTTCATCCGAGGCAACCGCATGCTCATCGTCATCTCGCTTATCATGGTGTTTCTCTATGGCAGCTTCATCTGGGGCATGATACCGGCTTTGGCCGTCCCACAAAACATCTCATGGGAAGGCCACCTCAGCGGTGCCTTGATTGGCATTTTGCTGGCCTTTTTCTTAAGGAAAGAAGGACCTCAGAAAGAGGTGTACCATTGGGAGGAAGATGATGAAGAAGATGAAAGCACGGCCCTTCGACAAGCTCAGGGACCGCAGGGACCTGATTCTGATAATTCGAATGACGCTGGGTCAGAAGAAAAGCCTTATTGGGATGTGCCTACCCCTTCAAACGACGAGCTGACGGTACAATACCGCATCAGACATTAAGGTCAACATCAAGCACTTCAAGCACTTGACGGGCAATGTCGTCCTGACCTTTGACATCGGGATGCCACCAGTCTTTGTGGATGTCCAAATCGATACAATCCACGCCATAATGCTGAGTGATACGGTGAGCCGATTCAATGAGGTTCAGCCGAGTTTCCTCGGTGATGCCGCCAGGACACGGGGAAGTCTCAAGGAGGAAATAAAGCTTGGCATTAGGATACTGACGTTTCACATAATCCAAGAGATAGGCAAGGGCTGGACGGAAGGAGCATAGCTGTTCTTCAGTCCAATCAGCATACACAAAGTCGCCAAAGGGCGCATCTTGCCAAACGTCATTGGTGCCGCCAAGGATGAAAACCACATCGGGATTTCCCAAGTCATCCATACGTTTGAGAAAGGAATGGCGCTCATAAAAGGCACCACCCTCAAAACCACTGAAATTGCAAATCAGGGAGCCTGAGAATGAGTTGTTTCGCTCCATGGACCATCCCCTCTTGGTAGCCACCTTATGCCACCACATTTGCGAGACATCCGTCACGCCAATCGAATCGTAGTGCCAAACATCGTTTGTCTCAGGGTCGACATAGCCTTCAAAAGTGGAATAGCTATCACCCAAGATGGAAAAACGGATGTCTTGAGGTTGAACAGGATCCTTTACGCATGATGTCATCATGGCAGCAATAGTTAAAATTAGCAATAATCGTTTCATATTCAGTTAATTACAATCATTTCGGTTCTACGGTTCATGGCACGATGCTCTTCGCTGTCGTTGGGTGCCAGCGGCTTGGTGGAGCCATAGCCTTTTGCCGTCAATCTTGTTTCATCTATACCATTATCAACTAATGCCTTACGCACCACCTCGGCACGGTCGGCAGAGAGTTTCTTGTTGTAGTTCTCGCTACCCACATTGTCGGTATGGCCTGCCAATTCCACCTTCAAGTCGGGATTGCGTTTCAGGAAATCGGTCAGCATCTGAATGCCCGTGTGGGAATCCTCCGTCAAGGCGGAGCTGTTGTATTCAAACTGGATGTTTTGCAGGACCACGGCATCGCCAGGCGCGAGTTCCACCACATCCACCGTCGCCAAATAATTGGCCGAGTCGGATCGGAGTGCTTCGGGCAGTTCGAAGGTATAAATGTCGTAGCCGCCTTGTCCTCCCTCGCGTTGCGAGGAAATGAAGGCCGTCTTGCCGTCCGCTGCCACGAAAAAGTTGATTTCGTCGCCTTGCGTGTTGATGGGGAAGCCCAGATTGACAGGCTCTTGCCATTGGCCATCCTCTCCCTTACGGCTCATGAACAGGTCGAAACCACCCATGCCGACATGCTTATCGGACGAGAAATACAGGGTGCGTCCGTCGGGATGCAGGAAAGGTGCCATCTCGGTGCCTTTGGTGTTGACAGGTGCACCAAGGTTTTGTGGCTCGCCCCAAGTGCCGTCAGTATTGCGAAGGCTGCGATAGATGTCTGCATTACCGTTGCGGCGCGAGACGAAATACAACTCACGTCCGTCGCTGCTCACGCAAGGCTGTGACTCCCATCTGTTGGTATTGATGCTGCCGGTCAACCTTTTGGGCATCGCCCATGTGCCGTCGTGCCATTCCGAGACATAAAGGTCGCAGCTGCTGTCGCGCGACCATCCACAGCCCGTCAGATACAGTTTCTTGCCGTCGGCAGAGATGAATGCCGCTCCCAGGTCAATGTCGTCGGGAAAGTCAGAGAATGCAAGCTGCTGAGGTTCAGTCCATTGTTCACCATCCCACTGGCTGGTAAAAAGGAACTCCTTCTGAAAGCCGTTGCCCATCGTCATCTTACGCGTGAACAGCAGCTGGCTGCCATCAAACGAAAGCATGTTCACATATTCGTCGGCATCCATGTTGACCGTATTTCCCAGACTTTCTGGCACAAAAAGTACAGGATGACTGATTGCATAGTCGCGGAATGTGGCCACCTCCAACATCTCGGCAACCACAGCATCGTTGATGGCATGGCCTCCTGCCTTGGACTGGTACCATTGAAGCAAGGTCTTTTCCCTCTTATATGCGCCACGCTTGTCGTACAGCCGTGCCAAAGTGATAGCTGCAGGCGGAAACGCCATCGAGTCGGAGCGCAGCGCGTTTTCATAGCCTAATATGGCGAGGTCGTAGTCTTTTGTCTCCATGCCTATCTCACCCTCGAGAAGCCACGCCTCGGCATAGTTGGGGTCTTCGACCACCGCTTTCAGCACCTGCTGCTGCGCCTTTTGGTAATCGCGCTTAAGAAATGCCTCTTCCGCCGCATTGAAAGCCTTCACAGCCTTCTTGGAAGGTTGGGCAAACGCCGAGGATGCCAACATAACGAGTGAAAACACTATGAATGCCAAACGCTTCATTATTTCTTGTTTTTCAATTCTTTATCAATCCATTTGCGAAAATCGGCCTCAAACACTCTTGTGGTCATGGTGGGGGAAGTCTCTACCGAGATGTAGCATCGGCCATAGTCGAAGAAACAGATGCCTTCGGTTTGGGCACCGACAAACTGGGACATCTCGAAACGGTGGTTCGCCAGCTTTTCACCATGTTCGTCGAAGTCGAAGATGAGGTACATGAACGGATTCAAGAGGGATTTCACGTAACCTACAACGATCAGAATCCGGTTTTCTCTGTCATAGTCAGCACCCGTAATCAAGCCTTGCGAATCGAAGCCGTTGACCACTTCGGCCACATAATTACCAGGCGTTTTCGGAAGTCGGTACAAGCGTGTCGTTCCCGTCTTCCAGCCCTTGCTGAACAAATAAAGATGCGTTCCCGTGGCAAAAACGGCCTCGCAGTCGAAGTCATGCGCATGTTTCCTTTTCACGAAACTGGTTTGGTCGGAAAAACGGAACAAAATCGAGTCGACCTCGATAGACGCATCACCTTCCTCGGGAATGGCCGATAAGGGGAAAGTGAAGATTCTCAAGTTTTTACGACTGCCATGATTGTTACCGAAATCGCCCACGAAAACGCTCTCGCCGTCGGTGCAAACATCCTCCCAGTCCTTGTTTTTCACGTTTTTGAGGGTTATTCTCTGCACCACTTGAAATGTCGTGGTGTCGATGGCATACAAAATCGGCTTGCCACCGCTATCATTATGTGTCCAAAGGCGACCGTTGTGGAAAAACAAGCCAGAGGTCTCGCTTACCTCATTCGGCAATTCCGACAAAAACCTAGGGTTATACAAAGGCGTGAACGCATTCTTGCCATTTTCTTGTGCCCAAAGACTTGACACAAGCAATGCAAGGGTAACGATGATAAGGTTCTTCTTCATCTTCGAGCAAAAATTATACATCTCAACAAATCAGTCCCACACGGAAAGCATATAGAATCAGCTCGTTGGTCGACTTCACGCCAACTTTAGCGAAGACGGTGCTCTTCATGTTCTCGATGCTATGGGGCGTAACGTTCATCTCCTCGGCCAACTGTTTGGTGTTCAATCCTGTGGCACATAAGGTGATAAGCTCCATTTCACGACGCGTGAGGTTCTTCATGGTCTCATAGTCGTCCTTCAAATCGTCCTCAACACACATCAGGCCCTCGTCGGTATAGTCACAGCCTTGCATGACGGAATTGATCACCACGGCAATCTCTTCCGAAGAGATGCTCTTGCTCATGAATCCGTTGACACC
>CADAPW010000027.1 GCA_902789915.1 uncultured Bacteroidia bacterium
GAACAACTACAAACTGAACAACTTATTGCAGATGGGCGGCGTGGGCATGCTGTTGTGCCTGCATTGGGTGTTTTTCTACGCCTCCATCAAGGCCTCCAATGTCAGCATTGGCGTGGTGTGTTTCTCGCTGGTCGGGTTTTTCACGGCCTTATTTGAACCGATCATCAACAAACACAAATTCTCGGGGCGTGAATTCCTCTTCAGTCTGCTCACCATCCTCGGCATTTATTTGATTTTCCAATTCGATTCACGCTACCGGTTGGGCATCGTACTAGGAGTTATTTCTTCCGCGCTCTATGCCTTGTTTGCCATCGCCAACCAACGCGTGGGCAAGCACTACGAAGCCAAGAACATGCTATTGTGGGAGATGGTCGGAGGTCTCATCGGGTTAACCTGCCTGATACCTATATATAATATGTTCATCCCCGTCGGGCGGCTTTATCCTGTCGGGATGGACTATCCTTACCTGGCATTTATGGTGGTGGTTTGCACTATTGGGCTGTGTTTGCTGCAAATCATTGTGTTGCAAAAGATTCCAGCCTTCACCGTCAATCTGACCTACAACCTGGAGCCGGTGTATAGCATCATCCTCTCCATGTTCATCTTTAGCGAGTACAAAGAGTTGAATTTCTCGTTCTGCATCGGCATCGCCTTGATTATCATCTCGGTGGTGCTGCAAACATGGAGCGAAGTCAAAAGACGGCGCAAATCATTATCACAAAACCCACAAAACATGCAAAACCAATAATTTGGACGGGCGGCATCACAACCGTGTCGCCGCCAGAAAGCGGCCGGTTGGCCGCTTCCCTACTGCTCTCTTTAAGTTTTGCTTGTTTTGTGACAAAAAACAATCACAGTTTTATTCTGACAAACACCGGATAATGGTCGGACGGATTGTGCCGAATGTATTTATCGAAAGTGATTTCCTGTGGCGCGTCCGTACCTTTTAGTGCTTCTTCGGTATCATCAGGCGTCCAATAGCTATCGGTAAGCACGCCGTAGGCATTTACCGTTATCGTCGGTGACACAAACACGTGGTCGATACGGCTCGTTGAGTACAAATCCGTCTTGAAATTGTTGAACGTACCGTTTTCCGCAAAGCGGACACGAGCGGCCTCATACGAGTCCTTCAACAGGCTCGAATGTGTGAAAATGGTGTAGATTTCATTGTTTTGGTCCACGTTGAAGTCGCCCGTAAGGATAACAGGATGACCTTTTGCGATTTCGCGAATGCGAGCTACAACGAGTTTGGCCGCCTCACGTCGTGCCACCACGCCGACATGGTCCATGTGAAGGTTGAAATAATAGAACACACGCTGCGTATCGTTCTTCCTGCGGTTGAAGATGCCGTGGCGCATCTTAGGTGCTTGCACGCCAAACTTGCCCCAAGTGCAGACGCGGATACACACGGCGTCCCATCCCAAGCCGGGCTTGTCGGGCGTTTCGCTGAGCCAGAAATCGCCATGGTCGAGGAGCTTGATTTTGTCTTTCTTGTAGAAAATAGCTTCGTGTTCGCCGCCATGCACGCCGTCTTCGCGCCCCACGCCGATATAGTCATAGCCGTCGAGGGCATTCTTCATGTCGCCTAATTGTTCAAACAGCACCTCTTGCGTCCCGAAGATGTCGGGGGCCATGAAGTTCACCTGGTCGCAGATGACCTGGCAGCGCTTGGGCCATATTTCGCCTTGTACACTGTCGTTCTGGTTTTTGTAGCGGATGTTGTAGGTTCCGACCAGCAGGTCTTGCGCTGAGAGTTGGAAGGATGCCACTATGATGAGGGCAATGAGGAGGATTTTTTTCATAGTTTTGAAGTTTTGTTGGGGCAAAAATAGGAATTTTTGTTTCAACGACAAAAAAACATCCTCCGATGTGGCATCACGAAGCTGAACTATGGGAACAGCAGGTTGCATCAACGTAGCTTGTTTCTCTGATAATGAGGCGTTACAACAATAACGAAGAAGATGAGCGACACCAGCACCGAGGCCGAGGCCACCAGATAGGCCGCTGAGAACGAGAAATGCTCGGCCAGCATACCGCCCGAGAAGATGCCGATGCCGAGGCCCAAATCCCAGGTGGTGAGATAGGTGGATGTGGCGGTGCCACGTTGGGCATTGGTGCCCAGGTTGATGAACAAGGCATTGAACGACGGGAATGCCGCACCAAAGCCCAAACCACAGCATAAGGCAATCAGCAGGAATGCTGCAGCCGTATAGTCCGTGCCCAAGGCGTTGCAATGATGGCACATGCCCAAGCCGAACATGGCCAACACGACGATGCCCAGACCTAAGGCGATGGTCTGCGTCACCTTGCCCTTGTCCACCATCTTGCCCGCAAACAGGCGCGAGGCAATGAGTCCGACGGCATAGACGGTGAAGAACAGTCCGCTGCTGATGGTCAAGCCCATCTCTTTGGCATAGAGGGCGATATAATTCGAGATCTGTCCGTAAGCGAAAGCCAACAAGGTGAACGATACACCCGCCAGCAGGCCTTTCAACAAGATGAAACGGTCCAAGGAGATGGGCGGGCGCTTGACGGGTGGCCTTACTTTGGTCTGAATCCTTGAGGCAAACAGAGCCGCCAACAAGCTGCAGCCCATGCAGCCCAAGAAGATGGCGTTGAAGCTGAAATGCTCGTAGACAAACAAGCCCGTCATTGGGCCGACGGCCATGGCGATGTTGTTGGCCACGCCATAATAGCCGATACCCTCTCCCCTATGCTCCGACGGCACCACGTCGATGACCAAGGTGTTGCCTCCTACCGAGGTGAGACCGAAAGCCAGACCATGCACGATGCGCACTATTATTAATATAGTGATAGTGGCTGCAAAGAGATAGCCCACAAACACAGCCGTAAAGATGGACAATGCCAAGAGATACAAAGGCTTGCGTTTGAAGGTGTCCATCATATAGCCTGAGAAAGGGCGCACCACCAAAGTGGCAAGTGTGTAACAAGAGATGACCGTGCCAATCACCGCATTGCCTGCCTGGTATTTCTCCATGATGAAGAAAGGCAGCACGGGCAACAGCAGATAAAACGAAAAGAAAAACAAGAAGTTCGCTGCGCAGAGGCAGAGATAATTCTTATTGAATAGTTTTTCTTCCATGGTATAAGGCTCGTTTCGGGCGGCAAAAATACGGAAAAAAGGCACATCCCTACGGGATGCATAAGGCATTTCTGGTTCTTTTTACCGAGCGAGCATCCCTATGGGATGCAAAAATCGCCCATTTTCGGAAATTTTGTCAGTACAATTTAGCCATTTTTATGAAAAATCGGAAATTTTGTCATTAAAAATACCGATTTAGACCCGTTTTTGGCCTTGGCAAAGAATTTGACTAAGTGGAGTCGTCCGAACGAAAGGAAAGGGACGAAGAAAAGAAAGATGATTATTCTGGATTGCTTCGTTCCTCGCAATGACGCGAAGCGACAAACAATTAAACGATTAAACAATTAAACAATCAACAATAAAAAAATAGGAGATCAAAACCATGTTAGTAACTAGAAGAAACCAAGACTTCATGCCTACTCTGTTCAACGAACTGATGAACTGGAACGACACGACTTATTCGCATGAACATCATGGAGACGAAAGACAACTACAAGCTCGAACTCTGCATCCCTGGTCTCACCAAGGAAGACGTCAAGTTGAGCATCGATGCCGAAGGCAACCTCGTTGTAGAGATGGTCAAGGAGAACAAGAGTGAGAAGAAAGAGAACAAGGAAGAGATGCGCTACCTGCGTCACGAGTTCTCAGTGGAGCATTTCCGCCAGACCGTGATGCTGCCTGAGGACATCCACAAAGAGCAGATCAGCGCCAAGGTCGAAAACGGCATCCTAGACATCGTCATCCCGAAGGTGACCGTCGAAGAGAAGAAGCAGGCCGTGCAGACCATCGAGGTTTGCTAAGGCACTGAAGGCATAGATACACTCGGCTAAAGCCTCGGTATGACATGCCTTCAATACTATCCCACAAACGGGACGGAGCCATCCGCCCCGTTTTTTTTTGTTTTCACGACTGTCCTTCCCAATACTATTATTTTGTACTTTTGTCGCAAATTTGAAAGCCTATGAGAAAAGCGTTACTCCTTACTTTTTTGGGTCTCTTCGCCTGCATGCAGGCCTTCTCGCAAGACAAGAAGCCGTTTATCACCCTCGACAACCTTCATTTGAACACCCGTGCCGACTTCACCTTCGATTACAATTTCGGGCACGACACGGTGGCTCCCAGCACCGACCATGGTTTTGCAGGGAAATACCTCGTGGTAGCCCTCGACGGCACCATAGGCAAGCGCTTCTCGTACCACCTGCGCCAGCGCATCAACGCCCCCAACATCAGCTTCGCCAACACCTTCTTCCAAGGCACCGACTGGGCCTACCTCAACTGGTACTTCACCGACAACTTCTTCCTCTCGGCGGGTAAACAGGTCGTCGCCATCGGAGGCTGGGAATACGACACCAACCCCATCGACATCTACTATGGCACCGAGTTCTGGAACACCGTGTGCTGCTATGCCGTGGGCGCATCCATGAACTTCAAGGACAAGTCGGGCAAGAACCATGTGTTGGTCCAAATGTGCAACTCGCCATTCATCAACCAAGCCATGCAAAGCATCTATGCCTACAACGTCATGTGGTACGGCAACTTCGGCATCTTCAAGACCGCCTACTCTATCAACATGATCGAATACGAGAAAGGACAGTTCATCAACTACATCGCCTTGGGCAACAAGCTGCAGTTCAAAGGCGTGGAGATGTACCTCGACATCACTAACCGCGCTTCTTTCAAGCAAGAGCACTTCTTCGGGCAGGACATCACTGCCATCTTCGGCATTGGCGTCGACATCGGGAAGAAATGGATCGTCTTCGCCAAAGCAGGCTACGACTTCAACAAAGCCCAACTCCCCAATGCCACCAACCCTTACGACACATACATCGAACCCGGCAAGAAAGTCAACTTCGAAAGCCTCGGCTTCGAGTTTTATCCTCTAGGCGACCGCAGCCTGCGCCTTCACCTTTGCGGTTCACACACCAGCGTGGATGGCATCAGTAAGTTCCAAGGCAACCTTGGCCTCACCTGGAAAATTGATATGCTTCGCCTGATAAAAAAATAACCTACCATGGCTAAGACAAAATACAACACCATCAAACGGACCACCACCTTCTATCACGAAAGGGTGGAAAAAATCTTCAAGAAGATTGAAGATTCGCTGAAGAAGCCGCTGAAGTTCACCACCAAGCGCAGCTTCGAGGCCGTTCTTTTCCTCATCCTCTTCTTCACCTTCTTCGGCCTACTCGCCTATAAGATGACGCTGCCCAAGATGCTGAACACCTTCATGCAGACGGCCTATCACCTGCTGTTGGAGACGGTGTTCTACATCATGGCCATCTGCGTGCTCATGGGCGCCATCAGCAAGCTACTCACCGAGTTTGGCGTGGTACGTCTGTTGGAGAACCTGCTCCGCCCGCTGATGAAGCCGCTCTACAACCTTCCCGGTGTGGCAGCTTTGGGCGCCGTGATGACCTTCTTGAGCGACAACCCCGCCATCATCACTTTGGCGCACGACAAGAACTTCAACCGTTATTTCAAAAAATACCAGCTCGTCTCGCTCACCAACTTCGGCACCGCTTTCGGCATGGGCTTGGTGGTGGTGGCCTTTATGACGGGTTTGGGCTTCGGCAAGGGAGCCTTGGTAGGTGTTGCCGGTGCCGTCATCGGCAGCATCGTCTCCACCAGAATCATGCAGCGTTCCACCTTAAAGACCTATCCCGAACTTGACACTCCCGTCGACGAGGAGTTTGGTGGCGACGAGCAGCAGATCACCTTCAAGAGCGAAGGCGGCGTATTCATGCGATTCCTCAACTCGTTGCTTGACGGTGGCAAGGACGGCGTAAGCATCGGCTTTGCCATCATTCCTGGTGTGCTTTGCATCTCCACCATCGTGATGATGCTCACCTTCGGTCCTGCGGGCGAAGGTGGCGAATACCTTGGCGTGGCCTACGAAGGCGTGCCTGTCATCAGCTGGGCAGCCAACAAGGTCAATTTCATCTTCGACTGGCTCTTCGGCTTCAAGGATGGCGCCTTGATTTCGTTCCCCATGACGGCCCTCGGTGCCGTGGGTGCCGCCATCGGTCTGGTGCCTCGTTTTATCACCCAAGGCATCATCGACAACAACGCTATCGCCGTTTTCACTGCCATCGGTATGTGCTGGAGCGGTTTCCTCAGCACCCACGCCGCCATGCTTGACAGCCTCGGCTATCGCAAGCTCATCGGCAAAGCCATTGGCGCCCACACCATCGGCGGTCTTTGCGCTGGCATTGCGGCGCACTGGTTGTATGTGTTACTAGCATTGATCTTTTAGCATAAAAAAAGGCGGCTAGGCCGCCTTTTTTTATGCTATAAATCGCATCAACCCTTTTTCTTGTCCAGATTAAAGGTGAGGTTGAAACGCAGCGTATTCTCCAAGGGGTTGCTGCCGTACTTGGTTCCAATGGGGACCAAATAAGAGACATCGAGACCGAACATGCTGTATTTCAAAGCAGCACCCACGGTCACATACCTACGGCCACCTTTCAAGTCAGGCTCATTGAAAAAGCCCGCACGCACGGAGAACAGGTTGTTGTACCAATACTCGACACCAACACCAACGTTGATTTCACAAAGTTCCTCATAGAAGGTGCCGATGTGGTCATATTGCATGGTATTTTGATTCCACGAATAACCAGGGGCGTCATAGAAGGACTGGATAATGCCTTGCACAACGGCCACATCATTGTCCCTACCGTAAAGAATCGAGTCTGTACCAGGCACCTTGATAGGCGGCGTGGGCACCAAAAGCTTCGTCAAATCAAACGTGAATCCCAACGAGTTGTATTCGTCGATATGCAGATTCAGGCCTGCTCCGACACGCAACGTGGTCGGGATGAAGTCACGACGGCCGCTTGAGGTGGTATAGTTGACCTTACTACCGATGTCCTTAATGGCCACGCCCCAAGAGATGTCGGCATCCACAGTCTTGAACCATTCCACAGGACGCAGATAATACAAACCGATGTCGGCAGCCACGGAGATACCTGCACGGGCATAGTCAGCTTGGTTCTGAATCAGGTTGGAATAGATGAAACGACCTGCCACGGCACCCGACAGATAATCGCCGAGCATACGTGAATAGGTAGCATCGACAGCCCATTCGTTCGGGTTATAAGCGCCCAAAGGCTGGTTGTACTGGTCTCTGAAATCCACCTCACCAGCGCTGAAATAACGCAAGCTCACAGCCACGGCCGAGCGGTCGTTAATTTTGTAAGCAGCAGCAAGATAGGCCAAGTTCATGTCGGGGACAAGATTCCTCAGCCAAGGGCTATAGCCTAGGCCAATGCTCAATTTGCTATCCAAAAAGGCATACTTGGCGGGGTTGTAATGCATGGAATACACATCGGGTGATGTGGCAACACCACAGTCTCCCTGGGCACCGCCCCTCGAATCGGGGTTGATGGAAATAAAAGGAACCGCAGTGGTAATCACATTGGGAGTGTGTTGTCCGTACGACACTGCCGCAGTCAACAATAGTGCGGCGATAAGAAGCTTTTTGATTTTCATATCCAATTCTTATAATTTCAAATTGCAAAAATAACGATTATTCAAATGGCTTATTGTATTCGATGGAAAAATAATTTTTTAAATAATGAATTGCGGCGCTTCGACAGGCTCAGCGACCGCTATCAGTTCAGCGCATGATGACCATGCGTTGGCTGACGGTACGGAAATAACCTGTTTCGTCCGTCAAGGTAAGGCGATAGATATAAATACCTGATAACAAAGAACTTCCAGAATAGCCACGACCATTCCAAAGGATAGGTTCCATGACACCATTAGTAACGCTGACCCGTTTTTGCAGCTGTTGCACCTTGCGTCCCATAATGTCATAAATCTCGATGTTCACGTCGAAATTACCATCATCACCCGTATGTTTCAAGGTGAAACAAGTCTCATCCGAAAAAGGATTGGGGTAATTACGCACTTCCGAAAGGAACAAGTCGTCGTCGACGACAAACCACAGCGAGGCCTCCGAGGCGTTGTCCTGCGTATCCCACACCTTAAGAGTGAACTCATAAGTGCCGGGGACAAGGTCGGAGACGGGTAATGTAATACGTCCGCGTCTGAAATCGTTCAACATCGGTTCGTAGATGGCGTTCAAGACAAGGCTGTTGTAGCTCGCATGGTTGCTGCTCAAAATAATGTCACGACCAAGGCTGTAATCATAATGATAGATGCCCTGTGCGTCATAGAGGTCGGCATACAGCACACCTTGACGCTCCACATGTTCGCCGTCCACAAAATCTGGCGTGTTCCAATAGAAACTGATGTTGGGGCCTTGATCGTCGGCCACGGTAGCGGGGTCGACACCGCCTAGATTCAGCATATCGAAACGACCCATTGCGTCGATGTTGCGGATGGAGTCGTAAGCATAGAAGCTGAAACGTGGACGACCATCATCCAACCTAATGCCCTTAGGCACCTGGAAAGCCGCGCTAAACCTACCATTGCGCACCTCGACACGACCTTGATACAGCACATCCTTATGGTAATAGACATTGGTGTAAGTGGTGGAATACTTCACCTTCACTTTGCTCTTCTTGTCGAAAAACTTCAGCCATAACTCACCGTTGAATTGCGTGTCAAGCATACCATCGAGGTCCTTGACTTCGCCTTCCAAGTTCACCATGCTCATGGCATGCAGGTCGACGGTACCTTCCTCGGTATCAACACCATTGATTCTCTCCAATTTAATCTGCTCTGTGGGGATTGCAAAACGCACAGCCGGGTCACCCAAGAACAAGAAAGATATGTTCTTGTTCTCCAAAGGCGACGACGGCAAATAGTTGGCGGGGTCGGCCTTTGCCATCCTGACAATGTCGCCAAAACGCAAAGGTTTGCCATCCCTTTCCCTTTGGTAGAGCACCTTCACCAAGGCCTTTCCCAATTTCACGTTGTTGGAGCCAGAAGTGGGACGGCATGCCGTAAGCAGAGCAATTGTGCCACCATTAGGGTTAAGGAACATCAACTCGCCCGCCGACACCAGCAAGGGATTGTCGTACTTGGCGAACTCACAGGTGGCCGTAAACACGAAAGGCACCTTGTCGTAATTTCTCAGCGCAGCGATGTCGGAATTGGTGAAGACATTGTCGCCTGTCAAGCCCCTAACGCCACCATGACCCGTATAAAGCACCGCCATGGCGCCAGCATCGAAGGCGCGCATCAGGTCTGCATTGGCACCAGGAATCTCCACGCCCGAAGAGGTGTTGACTGTGGGATAGGCACCACAATAAATCTTCTTGGCAGTCATTGGCGGACATAGTGTATCCGACATCCTAAAATAATCCTCGCTATTCTGAATGTAGGATGATTGTTCATCGTCGGCAAACAACAGGAGATCGGTCTTCCAGTCGCCGTGCACCGCCGCTAGGTCGTCGTAATGTTTAATCTTCTTCAGTATGGTTTCAGCCTCTTCTACGGTCGTCACCGAAATTCTGCCTATGCCCAAATCCACCTTGCCATTGCTGTTGACGCCTTCGTCGTCGTCCATCAGGCCATAATAGTCGTCGGTGCAGAAACTCAGCTCATATTCGGGTTTACTTAGTGTCTCATAACAAGGCACAAAATTCTGCCCCACGCCATTGATGTTGCGGAAATCAAACGAAGCCCTGCCGAACAAAGTCAGGTAGCGGAGGTTGCCGGCGCTGCGCCGATAGACCATGCGTACAAAATCGCGGATGCCCGTAGGGTCGGGAATGCCCGTAGAGAACTCGTTGTAAATCTCGTTGACATCAACGACTATGCTGCGCAGACCATCTTTTTCGGCATGGTAGTCGGCCAAAGCCTGTGCCTGCTCAAAGAAGATGGCATCCGTAAGAATCAGCATATCGGCATCGGCGATGGCATGGACATTTTGGTTGGCAATACGTTGCCAATGCTCCACTGAAAGCGCATCCGTCGGGCGAAAGAGCATGTAACGTTTCTCTGTGACTTCTGCAGTGGCAAAAATTATGTTGTCGCTACTCACCACCACATTTTGGCGCAAGGGAGACATTGGGTTGGTCACATCCCATAATTGGAATTGCGCATTGGCATTTTGAATCCAAACGGCGCTCGAACCTTGTCCAAACTGACTCGACATGACCCTAAACGGAAACATGCCCCCCACTCGCTTCAGCTGCCTCCAGCCGTAAATCTCCACATAATCTAGAAACAGCGATGCCTTGGGACTGTTGTTGAGGCTTAGGTTAAACGACAAGGTATCCGTATCCGACATCATCTGCCCATTAATAGTGGAGGCTGTCGCATAGCAATTGCTTGCGGGTTTCCCAATGGTAACGTTGTTCGCGACATGTGCATCATTCAGCCAAGCATCGTAATGCATAGCCGTATTCGTCTTGCCATACACCCTTCCCTTAATCTTTATCGCCTTGGTTTTCACCAAGTTCGGAAAACAGAATTCTAAAGAAAGCACAGAATCCTGCTGTGAAATCATCTCCCCAAACCAGTTTTGTCCTTGGCTATAAGGCGAGAACAGCTCCTCCTCATGACACACAAAATCAGGAAACTCTGAAATCACCGTCGTGGTGCTCTCCACGTCGAGAGTAGCCTTCTCTCCCACTCTGAGACCATTCTGTCCGCTATCGGGGCAGAGATAATAATAGGTGGTGTCGGTGAAATAGTTGCGTTCCCTTGCATAAGTGTCAACCGTGTTATCAACCAACCGCCAACGAGTGGGTTCTTGTCCATAGAAGAACACCGCATCGCTTGGGTCAAAGATGCCGTCCTCGGCGCCTTCGACAAAGATAGCCATTTCGGTCAGGTCGTCGGGACGGGCTTTCGAGTTTTTTTCTGGCAACACGCCCGAAGGGTTCCCAAAAATCCTAATCTGATTGGGGTTCAGCGCACCCATGTTGATGCCCATGGCCTGCAAGGTGGCATAATCCAACTTGTATACACCTTCCTTCGTCACCGATAGGCGGTACCAACTGTGGCTGTTCAGCACAGACTGATAGGTGTTGTCCTGCGCCATGACCACCTTGAACGACAAGGCAAGCACACCGGCAAGCACTATTTTCGATAATATGTTTCTCATACTGATACTCATTTGCTTAAAACCAATTTTGACACCATCGTGGCCGTTTCGCCTTGGTCGTTGGTGGCCACCACACGATACACATAAACGCCATTGCGCAAGACTTCGCCATGGGCGCCGCGACCATCCCAACGGATGGGGTCGATGCGTGTTGACGAGCCAGAGACCACCTCGGAGAGCGTTGTCACCCAACGGCCCATAATATCAAAGATATAGATGTCTACTTTCATATTGTTGCCTACCTGGTTGTGGTCGAAGACGAAATGCGTTTCGTCCCTCACGGGGTTGGGGGCGTTGAACAAGCCTTCAATTTGCATACCAGTGTTGTTGACCACGGTGAAGTCAATCGTCGCCGTGCCCGAGTTGTTGTAGATGTCCCACACCTTCAGTGTGAGGGTGTAATCACCGTCAGGCAGGTCCTGCATCTTGTAGGTGATGACGCCCTTGCCCGGCTCGTCGATTTGTGAGACAAAATACGAGTTGAGGCAATACGAATTTCTTGTCGGTCCCTCCAAGGTAGCCATGATGTCGTGACCAATGCCGGCACCCGTCGTGTTGATGCCGCTCTCGTCCTCCACGTATGCCAGCAGCATCGGGTTCTGTCCCGTCAAACCACCACTCACAAACAGGGTATCGTCGATGAAAAGGCGTACCTCTGGAGGATTCTGGTCTTCGAAGGCCTCGTCGTAGAAGCCGCCGATGATGAAGCTGTCACAGTTTCCGTTGGCATCGATTTCATAGTCTGTAGCATAGTAGTTGATCAAGCCCTGACCAAAACGGTAGGAGATGTCGCGCGGCACGGTGAAATCCATCGTAAACATACCGTTTTTAACATCGGTCTTTCCGTTGAAAATCACACTATTACGCAACTTAAAGTCGATAACACTCGTCGCTGTGCCGTAAGTGGATAGTTCAGCTTCTTTGTCATAGACGATGACATTCACAACACCGTTGAAGTCCGTGGCGACATTGCCGTTGAAGTCCTTCACGACACCCACAATCTCGACAGGTTGCAAGGCTCTGATGGTATCCAGATAAACCGGATAGGTCTTCCATGTCGTATCATTGATTTGAACCGAGTCCAGATTATAACCAGGATACTGGCCGTTGATGCTCAACGTCTCCACTTTCCACTTGGGATAAACCAAACGCAACGCGGGGTCGCCAAAGAAGACATAGCGTTTCTCGACATCATAGCCCGAGGTCTTGGCCATGCGGTACACGTCGCCTAAGCGATAATGCTCGCCGCCGTTGATACGGAACAGGTTGCTATACACTCCTTTATTAAATGCTTGGTTATGGTTTCCATGCGTCACCCTTGAAGTGGTGAACATGGCAATCATGCCGCCATATTGGTTGAGGAAGGCATATTCACCCAAGGAAGTACGCAGGTGATCATCGAAGCGGCTGAACTCGCAGGTACCCGTAATCATCAGCGGATACATAGGGGCATTGCGCCAAGAGTCGACATCTTTGCGTTGCAGGATCTTTTCCTCCGCCAGTTGCACTTCACCACCGTGGCCCGTATAGTTGAGCACCAGCGTGCCTTTTTCCATCCTGCTGTTAATGGCTGCATTCATCTCGGGGCAAATCTCTCCGCCTGGGGCACTGACTTGCGGATAGGCATCCAGATAAATCTTATCGACAACGACACCCTCGCCGCCTACGCTCGGCAACATGGCCGCCATTTCCTCAGCGGAAGCCACGAAACCACTTTCATCATCGGTGACGAAAGTGATTGTATTGCGCCAAGGCTGCATCGTGTTTTGGTCTTTCACGATGTAACGTTCAATCTTATCCACCATCTGGGAGGCTTGCTCAGCAGTCTGCACAGGGAAACGGCCAATGCCGATGTCAGCCAAGGAACTACCGATGGAGCCTTCATTTTCATCCATAAAGCCGAAGAAGTCGTCTGTGACAAAAGTCTCCAACATATAAAGCGATGACACTGTCTCAAAGGTAGGCACAAAGTCCACAATGCCAGTGCGGTTCTTGTAATCGTAGGTGCAGTCGCCGAGCAGCAAGAGGTATTTGATGTTACGACCCGGCGTGCTGTCGAGATACAGCATGCGACAGAAATCACGGATAGCGGAAATGTCCTTTGCACCACAGGAGAACTCATTGTAAACCTTTTCAGGCGTGGTGATGTAGATATTCAAATCGGGATCGAAGCTGTTGTGCAAGTCCTTCAAGCGTTCGGCTTGTGCCAAGAAACCATCGTATGTCAGGATGACGAAATCGACATCACGGATGCCATGCAGGTTTTGGTTGTTCACCATGCCCAACATCTTGGCCGTGCAGAACGATTGGCCATTGAAGGCGACAAATTCGTTACTCACATTACCATTGACATTGAAGCTGAACACACTGCCGCTCAATTGGCCTTTCATGACGGAAGGCGCAACGGGGTCCGAGACATCCCACACCTTCACCTGCTGAGAGGCATTGGACAGTTTGTAGGCGTACACCTTATTATTAATGGATGCCTCTGGATTGCGGAACTGCATCTGTCCACCCACAAAGGCCAGATTTCGCCAAGCGTTAATGAGGATATAATCCACATATCCCACAGACGAAATGCCCGTAGCATTATACTTAAGCGACACACGCGTTGTCTCCGACGAGGGGTTGCCTGACACCCAGCCACCCACGTTATAACCGTGGACATAGTCCGATGTAACGGCGGAAACGCTATAGGTCGTCTTCTTGACATTATCGATCATGACATCGAAAGATGCAGGCTTTAGGTTCCGGGCCGCCAGTGCCGTTTTCACTCTACAAGGCCTCGACGTCACCACGTTAGGAAAACTGAAATCAAAACTCTTCGTGCTGTTCAATTCCATCTTGTCGCCATAATAGGTACGACCGACACGGAAAAGATTGAATTCGTCCAGTTCATGCACCTGACGGTCAAGGAATTGTGTTACAGGCTCAACCGCTGCCGACGACGGGCTTTCTGACTCGGTGATGCGTTTGCCCGTCCCCAAGCCAGTGACCACAAAAGCATACGCGTAGTCATCATAAGGATTCTGTTCATGGACGTAGGCGGTCTTTGACGCGTCATACTTCCAACACACAGGGCCACGGCCATAGAAAAGAATGTAGTCGCCATTGTCGAACTTACCATCGGCCTCGCCTTCCACATAGATGGGAATCTCCACCAAATCGTCATGTCTGGCTTCGGCATTCATCTCAGGCAGCACGCCACCGCCGTTGTGATATATACGGATCTGGCGCGGGTCGACATGAGCGACGTCAATGCCCAAATCCGACAAATTGGAATAAGTCAATTTATAGACACCCGTTTCAGGCAAACCAATTCTATACCAATTGCCTGAAGCCATTGCCGAGCGATGTGTGTATGTGGGAGCGGCTTTCTGTGCCTCAAAATCAGGAGTTAATGTAATAGAAAGCGAAGCGGACACTAGTTTTTCTAAGTTGCCACCAATCTGACGAAAGGGCACGATACGCACACTCAACAACGACTCGTCGCGCGAGCGCAGCGGCATGGCTATCAGTTCAAAGTCAGATGCGACGGCAAAAGACTCAGCCAAACGCATTTCTTCTTGCGACAGCGGGGCCGTCACTACTTTTTTTAACTCAACTTTTGCCTCAACATGGTTGTCATAGATGGGGAACGACTGGCAGAACACGGGCATTTCACCCTTATATTCAGCAGATTCCAAAGCTATGTACGACAGAGTGCCATAGTCGTTCTTTTCCTCTACCACACCATTCCATTGCAGGCGAAGCGGATAAACGGTACCCATCTGAGCATGGAGAGATGCCGAAAAAAAGCATGCCAAACCAAGGAACAAGACGGCTAATATCGAGAAACTCTTGTGACGCATATAGTATTTTAATTTGATTATCAATATATTACAATAATTACACCTATTAATAATAAAAGTGGTCTAAAAGGAAACGAAAATACAACTTTTTTATTGCAGTACGTCTTTTTTTGGCATAAAAAAGATTTTTTTCGGAAAACAGCTGATAATTCAAAAAAAGACACTATATTTGCCCGATTTTTTAGAAAAAAATCATTGTGCGACACAATAAACGCAAAACAACCGAGTTATTGATACAAATATTTTAATGATTATGTATAGAAAACAAGGATTCAAGACATTAGCCATCATCGTTTTGGCAGGATTGCTCACCGTATCGTGTTCCGATAAGTCCTCTCGTACAACGGGTTGGGCCTACAATGATGCCAACAACGGTGGTTTTGAAGTCACGGAAGTCAACGACCAAGAGGTTGGTCCCGGCTTGATTGCCATTGAAGGCGGCACATTTGTTATGGGTGCCACCGTTGACAACGTCACCTATTCGTGGGACAATTCACCCCGCAAGGTCACAGTGCCTACCTTCCTCATGGACCGCACCGAGGTCAGTAATGTGGATTACCGCGAGTATATCTATTGGCTGAACCGCGTTTATGGCCAGAACTATCCTCAGGTGGTGCGCAATGCTGCCCCCGACACCTTGGTTTGGCGTGACCGCTTGTCGTACAACGAGCCTATGGTGGAAATTTACTTCCGTCATCCTTCCTATAACGACTATCCGGTGGTTGGCGTGACTTGGGTTCAAGCTCAAGACTACTGCGCTTGGCGTACCGACCGCGTCAACGAGTTGATGCTCGTCGAAGCTGGTATCCTTGACTGGGACCCCACCCAGCAGGACGAGGAAAACTTCAACACCGACGCTTATCTTGCTGGGCAATACACTGGCAAAGTGAAGAACGGTAAGAAGGACCTCTCGAAAGGTGGCGATGGCATGCGTAACGTCAGAATGGACGACGGCATCCTGCTTCCCTCCTACCGTCTCCCCACGGAAGCTGAATGGGAGTATGCCGCTGTCGGCCTTGTAGGCAACACCTCCAACGAACTCGTCAGCGAGCGCAAGGTGTATCCTTGGAACGGCGACGGTCTTCGCACCGACAACAAGAGATATTATGGTAGTTTCATGGCCAACTTCAAGAAAGGCCCTGGTGACTACATGGGTGTCGCTGGTCACCTGAACGATGGTGCCGCCCTGCCCGCCCCTGTCGGTTCCTATTGGCCCAACGACTACGGTCTGTATAACATGGCTGGAAATGTTGCCGAATGGTGCCAAGACGTCTATCGTCCTTTGACCTTCGAAGATGTGGCTGACTACAGCCCATTCCGTGGTAATGTGTTCACCCGCAAGGCTGTCGACGACGAAGGCTTCCTGCTGCAAAAAGACTCCCTCGGTCGTATCCGCAGAGAGCTTATCCCCCAGGAAGAGGCTGCCAAGCGCCAGAACTACCGTACCGCCTTTAACTCCAACTACGACGACGGTGACTACATGTCGGCTATCCGCAACCGCTGGAGCGACTCGCAAGACGACCAGAGCGTGTTCACCAAGGAAATGTATGAAACAGCTACCAACGATACTCCTGGTACCACCCTCATCAGCGATGAATCGAGAGTGTATAAAGGCGGTTCTTGGGCCGATGGTCCTTACTACCTAAGCCCGGGCACACGCCGTTACCTCAACCAGAACCAGTCCGCTTCGACCATCGGCTTCCGTTGCGCGATGAACAAAGTGGGTAGTTCCTTTGCCAGATAAAAAGAATCTTTTTCATGATAACAAAGAAGCCGTTTGATCCGTCAGGCGGCTTCTTTCATTAAGATCCAAGGGTCCCTGAGCCTGTCCAAGGGCCCGAACCCATCAACACCCATGATAGAAACCATATTCCAACACTACATCAAGGCTTACAAAGTCTCCACAGACAGCCGCAAAATTGAAAAAGACGCTGTTTTCTTCGCCCTCAAAGGCGAAAACTTCGATGCCAACGACTTCGCTCTGCAGGTGGCAGAGGAAGGCAAAGCCAGCCTCGTCGTCGCCGACCGCAAAGACCTGCCCAAACACGAGCACATCTTGATAGTGGACGACTCATTGAAAGCCTTGCAAGACTTGGCCGCCTACCATCGCCAGCAGAGTAAAGCAATCGTGCTTTCCATCACCGGCACCAACGGCAAGACAACCACCAAGGAACTCGTCTCGGCTGTGCTATCCAAGAAATACAATATCATCCACACGATAGGCAACCTCAACAACCATATCGGTGTGCCGCTTACCCTGCTGAGCATCAAGCCCGAAACCGAGATTGCCGTCGTAGAAATGGGTGCCAACCATCCCGGAGAAATTGACTTCCTCTGCAAGATCGCCGACCCCGATTACGGCCTCATCACCAACATCGGAAAAGCGCATCTGGAAGGTTTCGGTAGCTTTGAGGGCGTTATCAAGACCAAGACCGAACTGTATCGACATATCAAGGCTCATGGCAAGGCCGTCTTCGTCAATCAAGGCAATCCGTTGCTTTGGGAGCAATCCGAGGGGCAAGAACGCATCAGCTATGGCAGACATTGCGCTGCCTTCTGCCCTGTCGCCCCTGCTGCCTGCAACCCGTATTTGAGTGTCGACTGGAGAGAGCACCTCATCCAGACCCATCTTGTGGGCAGTTACAACTTCGAGAATGTGGCTGCAGCTATTGGCGTGGGACAATATTTCAAAGTGGACGAGAACGACATTATTGAAGCCTTGGATGCCTACACGCCCACCAACAGCCGTTCGCAAGTGATTGAAACCGGCAAGAACCGCATCATCATGGATGCCTACAACGCCAACCCCACCTCCATGCGGGCCGCATTAATCAACTTCGCCAGCATCTGCGGCGAGCAACACCTATTAATATTAGGCGACATGCGCGAGTTGGGTACGGCCTCAGAGGAAGAGCACCGCAACATCCTTGGCTTGATGAAGGAGCTGAAATTCAAGGAAGCCATGTTGGTCGGTTCGAACTTCAGCGCTTACAATGAGAACCCTGATTGGAGGACCTTCGAAAAAGTCGATGATTTGTGCCAATACCTTGAGGGCAATCAAGTCAACGGAAAGACGATACTCGTCAAAGGCTCAAATAGCATACAATTGGGGAAAGTGTTACCGCTATTATAGAATGTGGAATTAGGAATGATGAATGCTGAATGGGATGAAACCTAGCGCCGCATCGCGACATTCAGCATTCATCATTCAGCATTCCTAATTAAAAACATCACCAATGAAAGAAGCCATCGCCATAGGATTAATGTCGGGCAGCTCGCTGGACGGGCTGGATATCGCCCTTGTACGCTTCCAAGAAGAGGACGGCAAATATCACTTCCAAATCTTAAAAGCCGAGACCCTACCCTATCCCGAATACTGGACCGAGCAACTCTCAGAAGCCTTCCACAAACAGCCCGAAGACTTGGTGCAGCTGGACAAGGACTACGGCAAATATTTAGGCGAACAAGTGTTGACTTTTGCCAAGAAGCATAATGCTACGCCCGACTTTGTCGCTTCACACGGCCACACTATCTTCCACCGTCCTGAAGAGCATTACACGTTGCAAATCGGTGACGGACATGAGTTGGCCAAGGCTTGTGGCCTCACCGTCATCAATGACTTCCGCAGCGAGGACGTCAGCAAGGGCGGACAGGGTGCACCAATTGTTCCCATTGGCGACAAGTTGCTCTTCGGTGATTATGAGATCTGCCTCAATATCGGCGGCATCGCCAACGTCTCGTATGATGAAGACGGCAAGCGCATCGCCTTCGACCTCTGCATCGCCAACCAAGCCCTCAATTATCTCGCCCAGATAAAAGGCCTACCCTACGACCACGATGGCGAGCTGGCCCGTAGCGGTGAGGTCGACATTACGCTGCTGAAACAGCTGAACAGGCATCCTTTCTATGGGCAGTTCCCTCCCAAATCGTTGGGACGTGAGTTCTTCGAAACCAACCAGAAGGAGCTTTTGCAAGGCCTCTCCGTGCCAGACCTATTGGCCACCTTTGTGGAACACATTGCCTTGCAAATCGCATTGGGAGTGAGCCACCTACCCAAGGGAAAGATTCTCGTCACCGGTGGCGGTGCGAGGAACAAGTTCCTTATGGAACGCCTGCAAGCCCGTAGCTCGCACGAGGTCGTCATCCCCGACAAGATGATTATCGACTACAAGGAGGCTTTAGTCTTTGCTTTCCTTGGACTTCTTAGATTGGAGGGAAAGACCAATGTGCATTCATTTACAATAACATATCCGACAACAAACGACTGCTGTCGACTACAAACGTTTGTTCAACGGCTTTGTCTTGACAAGGTTTGCATCTTTGCGGTATTAAAACTAATAAGAATATGGCAAAGAAAGAAACTAGCACAAAACTTGAAATCACAATTTGTGACATCAAAAGCAACGACAACATTAATATAGAATCGCTAATCCGTGTAATAAGAGGCCAACAAGTAATGCTTGATTCTGATTTGGCGATGTTGTATGGCGTTGAAACTAAAAGATTGAACGAACAGGTGAAACGAAATCTCAATCGTTTCCCAGAGGATTTCATGTTTCAACTAACTCAGGATGAGGTAGTTCGTTCAAGGTCGCAAATTGCGACCTTGAACGCCCAAAGAGGTCAAAATATAAAATATCTTCCCTATGCCTTCACTCGCAACGGTATCGCCATGCTCAGCAGCGTATTAAGGTCTGAAATAGCCGTGGAAGTCAACATCCGCATCATGCGCGCATTTACCATGATTCCGCAACTCGTCAATCACAACACGCAGATTATAGAACGAATCTTCAACATTGAGCAGCATCAACAAGAAACAGACAAAACGATCAAAGTCATTCTTGACAGAATCGAGGACGCTAGCCCCAAGCTCCTCCCCGAGCAAGTCTTCCCTACTGGCTGCGTCTGGGATGCGTGGACTTATATTTCAGATCTCGTTAGAAGCGCCCGACAAAGAATCGTACTGATTGACAACTTCGTGGACGACCGAGTGCTCTCGATGCTCACAAAGCGGGCTGACGGAGTCTCAGCCACCATCCACACTCGTTATAATGAGCATTTTCTCACTGACCTGAAGAAGCACAACGCCCAATATCCCGAGATAGAGTTCATCCAACTGCAACACCGCAATCATGACCGTTTCCTGATTATAGACGAAAAGGTCTATTTGTTAGGAGCAAGTTTAAAGGATATGGGGGCGGGACTTTGCGCGGTTACTGAAATGAGCATTACGTCGGTGGTGATTTTGGGGATAGTGGAGTGAAAAAAGCACCAAAAACATACACTTTATCCAAAATCTTCTTACCTTTGCCTCGTCATCTACAACTGCGTGGACGACAGACATAATGGAAAGACGTTGAACTGACGTTTTATCTGCGGCATACCGAATCTCACAAATTCAAATCGTCCGCACGGTAAGGCAAGACTTGACGTCCCTTTATTCGTATATACCTATCATAGTATAACGGATAGCGGGGGTTTGGCATTGCTTATCTTCGGACGATGGGCAATGCGAGAGCATTGGTATGCGGGATGAACAATAGTTTGGACTCCCGCGCATTTTCTTTTGTGTTTTAATGACGATTGAATCGGTTGGTGAGGAGTCGGCCAACAAAATGAGACGAAATCACATTAAAACAAACAAATATGAAAAGATTCACGAAAGTTTTAGCAGTCATACTGCTAACGCTGGCGGTAATAGTTGCCGCCGGATGCAAGAAACCTAACGACCCGAATGACCCGAACAATGGGGGCAATAACGGCGGAAATGGTGGTAACAATGGAGGTGGTGGAGACCCAACGCCGACCGTTCCCACCGAAGAAGGCATGTACCTCGGCATTATTGGATTCAACGAACACTTATACCAAAAAGACATCAGTTGGCTGAGTAGTTCGACGAAGCCCACTTTTGATGCTTTTATTGAAAATCTGCATCCCGACATTGGAACAGGCTTGTATTACGCCGATTACACCGCGCTAAAACTGCTACAAGCCTATCCCGAACCACCAAAACTGACCAAAGTGGCCATGGTGACTTTCACTGACGGCAACGACAATGTGTCGATCAGTAACAGCGAATTGGACCCTGAAGGCTATGGAAGCACTTCCGAATATCTTGCTGCGCTTAATTACAAAATCATGAGCGAACGCATCCACGGCCAAGAAGTGAACGCTTATACCATCGGATTGCGAGGCAATGACTTCGACATGACCGAGTTCAGCACCAACCTGAGAATGCTCGCCAGCAGTCCGAGCAATGCCTTTGAAGTGACCAATATGACCGAGGCACTACAACGTTTCAAGGAAATTGCCGAGGCATTACACTCGTCAACGACAACTGTGAACCTGAAGTTGAAACTGCCAGGAGGCTATAATGATGGCCAAACCATTCGTTTCACCTTCGACAATCCTTCTTCGGCTGGCAATTCCTCCAAATACATAGAAGCCACTTACAAAAGAGGGACAGATGTTCGCAGATTGGAAAACATCAGCTATCACGGATTTTCAGACGGGGCACACAACATGACATCCATATCGCAAACGGGAGCCTATTATTGGTTTGAGTTTGTCAACTTGACTTATCCTAACAATATGGCCATTTCTCAATCCGACATAGACCGCCTCCAATTGTGGAAACAAACAACCATGAATTGGCAGCACGAAACCGAGTTTGTGCCAGGTAGTTCCAGCGAGGTGACCGAGGAAAAGAGCAGTGCGTTGATTATGTTGGTACTCGACTGCACGACTTCGTTAGGTGATGATTTTGAGTCGATGAAGGTGAGCGCCAAACGCTTCGTGGAGACTTTAGTCACATCAAGCGGCAGCGGCAACGGTGGGGGTAACGGCGGTGGCAATGGTGGCAGCAACGAGCCACCAGAGGGCATCATCAACGGAAAGTTCTCGGTAAGTGCCAGCCAAAAGGTGTATTTCTCGAAAGGCAACCTGCAATACCAAGCCTCGACCAGCACATGGTGTTTTGCCTCGCACCAATACGACTACATCGGTAATGACAACGCCAACATCTCACAAACCAACAGCGGCTGGATTGACCTATTCGGCTGGGGCACGAGCAATTTCGCTCACGGCGCGAACAACTACCAACCCTACTCGACAAGCCAAAACTACAACGACTACATGGCCTACGGCGCGGCCACGGCCAACCTGAACGACCAGACGGGGTTGGCCGACTGGGGCGTGAATGCCATCAGCAACGGCGGCAACCAAACGCGAGTGTGGCGCACGCTGACGAAAGACGAATGGGTTTATTTACTTCAAAGCCGCAACACTTCTTCGGGTTTGCGCTATGCCAAAGCGGAAGTGGCTGGCAAGAACGGCCTAGTCATCTTGCCCGACAACTGGAGCAACTCGACCTACACCTTGAACAACACGAACATCAATAGTGCCACTTACAGCGACAACGTCATCTCTTCAAGCAATTGGAGTGCCTTGGAAGCCGCTGGAGCGGTGTTCCTTCCCACCGCAGGCAGCCGTGCTGGGACCTCGGTGAGCGGCGCAGGGGCAAATGGCTATTATTGGACATCGTCGTGCCAAAGCCCAACATACGCCTATCTCTTGAACTTTAATGATGCCAACCTCACGCCCAACCAAGGCGATTTTAGGTATTATGGGCAAAGTGTGAGGGTGGTGTGTGAAGTGGAATGATAACAATAAAACTAAAAAAAAATGAAAAAAACATTGTACTTATTGAATTTAACGCTCATCTTGTTGTTTTCTTTACCCATTTATTCACAAACAACTTACACAAAAGTGACATCAGCCTCAGGATTGATAGCAGGAGAACAGTATCTAATAATAGCCCATCATGATGACTACGGAGTTCTTGCAATGGGGTACCAAAAAACAAACAATCGTCATGCTGTAGTTGTGAGTGAAATCGGAAACTCCATCACTGTTTCTCCTGGTACGGATCCCAATAGTGAAACTGACGTGTTCCAGTTTACCCTCGGCGGCGATGCAGGTGCATGGACCTTCTTTGATGAGGTCAAAGGTGGCTATCTTTATGCTGCAAGCAGCAGTAGTAATCAATTAAAAACCCAGTCTTTACTTGATGCTAATGGACAATGGAGCATCTTTTTCAATGGTGACGGGACAGCTGAGGTCGTTGCACAAGGAGAAAACGAGCGAAACAACATGCGTTTCAACCCTAATACTAGCAACAATTCACCCTTGTTTTGCTGCTGTGCAGAGACATCTAGCATCGACACTCGTGTCAGTTTTTATAAGGAAGGTGGCAGCGTACAACCGGCACCTGAACCCACTAACTACCCCACCAACTTCACGGCAACAGTTAATGGGCGTGATGTCACCTTAACATGGAATGATGCCCTAGGAGGTCAATTGCCCCATAAATACTTGGTAATTGGCTCTATTGGTAATATTACCGTTCCCACTGACGGGACACCTTTACCTGACGGTAATATGATAAGAAATGTAGATTATGGCGTTCAATCTGTAACTTTTAGCAATTTGGACAGCAACACAACATACCATTTTGCCATTTTCCCTTACACCAATAGTGGTGCATACATCGACTATAAAAGCAATGGAAACTATCCGACCACAAATGCAACAACAGAAGACATTACCGTCTTGCTTTTTGAAGATTTCAACGAAAGTCTCGGCGTATTCACGACTTATAGTGCATACGGAGAACAAGTTTGGCATCAAGCCTCTTATCAAGGAATAACTTATGCAAATATGAATGGCTATGCCAATGGCGTTGCTAATGCCAACGAAGACTGGTTAATTAGTCCAGCCATCAACAAAACAGGTTTTTCCGATGTTTTTGTTAAGTTCAGCACAGCTATGAAGTTTGAATGGATGCCTCTAAGGGTGATGATTTCTACTAATTATAACGGACAAAGTGCCCCAAACAACTATGATTGGCAAGACATTACCGGTTTATTCAATTATTCGACGGGCAACTACGAATGGGTTGAATCTGGTCGTATAAGTGTTGGCATTCCATCTAATACTTTCTACCTCGCCTATGTTTACACAAGCAATACTACAAATGCGCCTTCTTGGGAAATTGATTTTGTGTCTATTGAAGCGTTGAGTAATAGTGCAAACTACTACACTATCACTGCTACCGCCAATCCGATTACTGGTGGCTCAGTCTCTGGTGGTGGCACCTACGCTCAAGGTAGCACTTGCACATTGCGCGCCATACCCAACAATGGCTACACTTTTGTAAACTGGTTAGAAAACGGCACTCCTGTTTCAACTAATGCCACCTATCCCTTTACTGTTACAGGCAACCGTAATTTAGTGGCTGTGTTTGATGTTGCAACCACTTACTACACCATCAACGTATCCGCCAATCCGACCAACGGAGGAAGTGTATCGGGTGGCGGTTCGTATGCATCGGGAAGCACGTGTACCCTACATGCTGCAGCCAACAATGGCTATACCTTCGTGAATTGGACTAAAAACGGGACGCAAGTCTCCACTAATCCAAATTATAGTTTTACGGTTTCCGGCAATGCGTCCTATGTGGCACATTTCCAACAAAACCCCACAAATTACACTATCACTGCCTCTGTCAATCCTTCGAATGCAGGAATCATCACTGGTACAGGCACATACACCTCGGGAAGCACTTGCACATTGAGTGCCACGCCAAACAACAATTATACCTTCGTGAACTGGACGAAAAACGGAACAGTAGTCTCCACTAATCCAAACTATAGTTTTATAGTAACAGGCAATGCTTCATTCGTTGCAAATTTCGAACAAGAACACATAGAGTACACCATTACCTTAAATGCAGAACCTGCCAGTGGAGGCTCGGTTTCAGGTGGTGGCACTTATACTGAAGGTTCCACCTGTGTGATTTCGGCTATGCCCAACACCGGCTATGTGTTTGAACGCTGGACACGAAACGGCACCGAAGTTTCAACTAATCCAACATATAGTTTCGTTGTAAACAGAAATGCAACATTTGTGGCACATTTCACGCAAAATTCCAATCAAGCCACCATCACCGCAAATGCCGATCCTGTTGAAGGTGGTGCTGTTTCGGGCGGTGGAACTTACGAGTTAGGCTCCATCTGCACATTGAATGCCATAGCATTCGCAGGCTATGAGTTCGTCAATTGGACACTGAATGGAAATCAAGTTTCAACTGAAGCTTTATTCAGTTTCACAGTGACTAGCAATGCTGTTTATGTGGCCCATTTCAACAAGTTGGTCAACAATTATACCGTCACGGTGAGTTTGGAGCCTTCAAGTGCAGGGTCGGTCATCGGGGCAGGAACCTACGAGGAAGGAACTTCATGCACCTTGATTGCCATTGCCAATCCAACCTATTCCTTCGTTAGCTGGACGGAAAATGGTGCCGTTGTTTCGACCGACGACCACTATTCGTTCACTGTCAATCGCAACAGAAATCTAGTGGCAGTGTTTTCGCAAGGCTTGTTCTATACCATCAACGCCTCGGCAGGAGCCAATGGAACCATCACACCTGAAGGTGAAGTCATCGTTGAGCCAGGCGTAGACAAGACCTTTGCCATCATCCCCGACAATGGGTGCATTGTAAGTAAGGTGTTGATTGACGGCATAGATATTGGGCCCGTGGAGTCATACACATTCCGAAGTGTGAATGCCAACCATTCCATTCGTGCCCAGTTCAGCGGTCTCGGTGTGGACGACAACATCAATTTGGATTTGAAGGTTTATCCAAATCCCGCCAATGACATAATCAATGTTGAAAGCCAAAACATGAAACGGGTTTCCATTTTCAATTTGTATGGTGTTCAGATAGAAAGTAAAGAGGTAAACGATGAACATGCTGTTTTCAGCACTGACAATCTTTCGCAAGGAACCTACATCCTGAAAGTAGAAAGCCATGACGGAAGACTTGGCTATACACGATTTATTCTCGTGAAATGATTTTGTAGAGACGCGCCATGACACGTCTCTACAGACCTATCGGCCGCCCTCTGTCTCAAAATGGAGTACAGAGGGCGGTTGGATAATGCAGTAAACCAGTGGAATCCAACCAAATTCTTGCGATCCCTCCAAATATCGTTTACCCACCTAACCGAAAAACACACAAAATAGGTTAGTCGATTAACCGATTTTTTGATAAATAAGGTTATTGTATTAACCTTTTTTGTTTTCGGCCCAATCGCGGACATCCCTGATTCCTACATCCTTGCCGACATGATGGAGCACCCTGTAGGAAAGAAGTTGCCCTTGTGGATTGTGGGACTAACCTATTAAGGAGCCACTAAAATTTATAGGTATTACACTGAATTTTGTATTTTTGCGTTGAAATAGAGTAAATGAAAAACCTGTGTTCAAGAAAATCCTAAATACCTTTGGAACCAAGGTATTGGCGGCAGTCCTTATCTTCGCCATTGCCATTATCATCTCCCAATCTTTGGGCGATACGGGCAAAGGTACGCAAGCCCTACTCTTGACCACCATCTCCTTCATCCTCATCTTCTCTGATATCATCTGCGGTGCAAGCATCATCTATCTTGCCCCACGCCATTCGTTCAAGAAGATTCTGGTAGCCTCTACGGTATGGGCAGCCCTCATCGCGGTAATCATGGGTTTCGCCATCTGGCTGTTCTACCCAAAGCTGGCTCCCGACCTAGTTGCCCATGTGGCCATCTTGTCGTTCATCTCCTCGCTCAGCAACATCAATTTCCGCTTCTTGGTCGGCAAGGAGGAAATCAAGAAGGCCAACTACAACACCCTACTCCAACCTGTGCTTTTGGCCTTGACTTTGGTCATCTATTATATCTTGCTGAAGCGTACCGACATCTACGGCTATGTCATCGGGCTGTATGCCGCCTACGGAGGCACTTTCCTGTTGGGCGTATGGATGTTGAGGAAGGAATACGCCAACCTGCGCCATGACACGGACAAGGACTACAAGCCCGTACTGAAAGACCTCTTCAAATACGGTTTTCTCAACCAGACGGGACACTTCGTGCAGTTCTTCAACCTGCGCTTGAGTTACTATCTGTTGGACAAATACATCAGCGTGGGACGCGTGGGGGTGTTCTCCAATGCCCTCTCGCTCGCCGAGGCCATCTGGATCATCAGCAACAGCATCGCCCTCGTGCAATATGCCCGCATAGCCAATGCCGACGACCGCGCCTACGCTCAAAAACTCACCCTAGATTTGGGTAAAATCTGTCTTCTTATCTCTGCCTTGGCCGTCGTGGTGTTGTGCCTGCTACCGCCTGCAGTCTACACCTTCGTCTTCGGTCCCGAGTTCGGCGAGATGGCAGGACTCATCCGCATCTTGGCACCAGGCATCCTGCTCTACTGCATTTTCCTCATCCTCGGACACTATTACTCGGGCACCGGACGTTATCAAATGAACACCTTTGCGGCGCTTTGCGGACTGGTCGTCACCTTCGTCTGTGGTTTCTCGCTGATACCTCGCTATGACGTCACGGGCGCGGCCATCACCTCGGCGGTGTCGTACACGGTCAATGCAGTGTTCCTATTTGTGTTCTTCGTCAAGGAGTCACACTTCAAAGGACGCGACTTCCTTTTGACCAAGAGCGAGATACAGAACTACATCGCCGAACTGAAACAACAATTCCTGAAACAACCTACTGAAAATGAATAAACTCCATAAATTCACAAAAGCCCTTGGGCGCATCATCAGGCATCCCTATCTGCTCAACCTCGTCCTACAAGACGAAGGCAGCAACAAGGAAGACGTCATCCGGAAATATGGCCTCGCCGAAGGCCTGCCCGTCATCGAAATCAACGAATTGTTCCCCGATTTCCACGAAATCGCGAAGCCTTACGCCTATCTCTCGGGTGCCACCATGCCCATCGACATTGCCTTGCTGCGCGCCTTGGCCAAACGCTATGCGGTGAAAGACTACTTCGAAATCGGTACTTGGCGTGGCGAGAGCGTGGCCAATCTGGCTGATGTGGCCGAACACTGCGTCACCTTCAACCTGCCGAAGGAAGACATCGTCAAACTGGCCAACAACCAGTTATACGCCGACCTTCACAGCTTCTTCAGCAAAGACTTAAGCAATGTTGAGCAACTCTACGGCGATTCCCAGACCTTTGACTTCGGGCCACATCTCGGCAAACATGACATGGTTTTCGTCGATGGTGACCACCATTACGAGAGCGTGAAGAAAGACACCGAGACCGCTTTTAAGTTGCTGAAAGGCGAGCGGAGCATTATCGTGTGGCACGACTACGGCCTTGACTCAGAGACCATCCGCTGGGATGTGATGGGCGCCATCTTGGACGGCGCACCTGCAGAGAATCGCAAGCATATCTACCATGTCTCCAACACCTTGTGTGCTGTTTATCTGCCTGAGGATTGTGCCACACATAAGCTTGTGCCGTATGAGACGCCAAAGAAATACTTTGAAATTGATATAAAAACGCATGTAATTGAATAACTGGTACGGCTGCCACAATGTGACAGCCCTACAACTGAACAACTGATAACTGGTAACTGACAACTGAATAAATGAATATCCTGCACCTATTGAGTTGGTTCCCCACTCCCTACGACCCCACCTTGGGCAACTTCTGCGTCCGCATGATTGACGCGCTGCCCGAGGATTGCCATTCCGTCATCCTCTCCGTCTGCGACGGCAAGTACATGACGAAATCATTCGAGGTCAAGGAGATTCCTGGAGCGCACCACACCCATGTGCAAATCTACATCCGTCCGCCAAAGATCAATGCCATTCGCAAGCTGAAGATGCTGCGGATGTACCAATACGGACTGAAATACATCAAACAGCGTTTCTTCAAGCCTGACTTGATTCATTTGCATGTCACCTATCCGCTCGGGCAAGTGGCCTTGCTGTGGAAGAAGCTCTTTGGCTATAAATATGTCCTCACAGAGCATTGGACCATTTACCAGCCGCAAAACAAGGACGTTTTGGTCGGCAAGCTAAAGCGGAAAATCGTCAAGATTGCCAATAATGCCGAGCTTATCATGCCTGTCAGTCTTGACTTGCAGCGGTGCATGGAGGGACATGGTGTGCACAACCGCTTTCAAGTGATTTACAATTTGGTGAATACGGATATGTTTAAGCTTAGACAGCCGCCTTGCATAGATTCCAGCCTTCCCTCAAGCCTACGAAGGAATGACATGCAAGGCTCAAAAAAGCGAATGCTTCATATCTCTACCTTGCGTGACGAGGCCAAGAACTTCAGCGGCATCTTGCGTGTTATTGAAAGATTAAGACAGCAACGCGACGACTTTGAATTGCATGTCATCCATGACTACGATGCTCCGGAGTTCAAGACATTCGTAAAAGAACACCGCTTGGAAAACTGCGTCTTTTTCCATGGCAAGAAGACTTCAGCTGAGGTTGCTGAA
>CADAPW010000028.1 GCA_902789915.1 uncultured Bacteroidia bacterium
GTGCGTCAGACTGGCGATTTGTCAGTGCCCCTGCACCTTCGCAACGCCCCCACGAAATTGATGAAAGACCTTGGCTATCACGACGGTTACAAATACGCCCACGCCTACGAAGGCAACTTCGTGGAGCAGGAATTCATGCCCGCCGAAATTTCTGGCACGGTTTTGTATGAACCCCAAGACAACCCCCGCGAACGTGAGCTACGCAAAAACCTCCGCGAGAAATGGAAAGATAAATACGGGTATTAGTTTAGAGTTAGCCTCGCCCATGTCATTCCAACGTTGGTTCGTGCGTAGGCATGGAATCTATGGGCGATGAGAGTTTAAAGTTGTAGGGCTGTCACACCGTGGCAGCCGTAACTGAAAACAAGGATGTAAAATGAGCGAAGAAAACCAAGAAAAATCCGTAACCGTCTGGAACAAAGTCCTCGACACCAGCCTCCGTCTGCCCTTCGTGAAGGTGGACCGCGACGAGTTCCTCTCCAAGGAGCTGTCGAAGTTCTGCACCCCCATGGAGGTGATGACAGCCTTGGACGACAGCCCCCTGAAGGTGCTGAGCAAGAAAGAAATCGACAAGCTTGCCAACCAGTGCATCAACTACCACCTCACCATGGTGTGTGGCACCTCGGCCTTGATGGGCCTGCCAGGCGGATGGTGGATGGCGGGCGCCATCCCTGCCGACATCACCCAGTTCTACGGCCACATCCTCTCGTTGATGCAGAAACTCGTCTACCTCTATGGCTGGCCAGCCCTGACGGATGTCAACAAGCAACTCGATGACGAGTCGTTGAACATCATGACGCTCTTCGTCGGGGCGATGATGGGCAACAAGCTGGCGGTGGAGGCCCTGACGAAGGTCGTGGGCCAGGTGTCGAAAAGTGCAGGAATTAAAATTTCGGAGACCGTGATGGCACAGTATGCCATCAAGATAGCGCAGTGGATCGGCATTAATATGACTAAGGAGGGATTTGCCAAAGGGGTGGGGAAGGTGATTCCGTTGGTCGGCGCACCCATCTCGGCCACCATTACCTATTATACCTTCCGTCCTATGGCGCGCCGCCTGAAGAGACACCTCGACGAGCTATACGACATGCAGCATTGAATCGTAGGGTTGCTGAGCTTGTCGAAGCACCCGTTTCCGCTCATAGATCCCCTCTCACCCACAACCCTCCGCAGGGATGACATGAGCGGAGCAACTCTAAACTCTCAACTTTCAACTTTCAACTCTCAACTCTCAACTCTCAACTGACTCTAAACTCTAAACTCTAAACTCTAAACTCTAAACTCTAAACTCTAAACTCCCCAACAAACATCTCATTCAGCCTTTGGTCAGGCGTCTGCAGGATAGCCTTGTAATTCAGTTTCTTCTCTGTCATGAGCCATGCGGTGTATTCGTCGACGAAACTCTTGATGTCCGACTGTCCCATCTTGATATAGATAAGGTTGAGTTTTGCCTTGGCTTCGGTCTCGTTGAGTCCGTCGTTGTTCATGATCATGGTGGTAAGTTTGTCCATTGCTTTTTCCATAGCGGTCGATTTTTTCGTTTTGGAATGCAAATTTAGGCCAAAAATTCGCTTTTGTCAAGTTTTTTTTCAAAAAATGCCGTTTTTTTTTCAAAAAACGCTTGCATTTTCAAAAAAATATCTATTTTTGCAGCGGTTCTTATCATTAGGGCCGTTGCATGGCGGTCGTTTTCCGACTGCCGTGCAAAGTAAAAGGTTTCATAAATTTTGGTTTTTGGTTCTTGAAAACCCTGGCGTTGGCCGGGGTTTTCTTGTTATGCCCTTACTTCCGCTCATAGATCCCCTCTTACCCACAAGTCCACGTTGGGATGACATGAGCGGAGCAACTTCGTAGGGATGACATGAGCGGAGCAACTGCAAACTGTCAACTGCAAACTCCAAACTCCTAACTCCAAACTCCCTTCCGCTCATAGATCCCATGCTCCCCGCAACCCTTCGTAGGGATGACATGAGCGGAGCAACTTTCAACTCTAAACTTTCAACTGACTCTAAACTCTAAACTCTAAACTCTCAACTAAAATTACCCATTTCTTCCCCTCTCCTTACCCGATTTTTCCACTTTTTCACCCTTTTGTAATTATAATACGCGTGCGTGCGATAATTTTTTGTACTTTTGCATGATTTTTTGGAGCGATAAATAGGCCTTGATGTAAAAACTAAACCGAAAAGGACAAAAAATACAATACAATCAACAAAATAACAAACAATAAAACCATGAGCGAAGCAACACTGATGTGACACCCGCAAAGAGTCTAAAGAACAAGCCAAACAAGTGAACGACGAAAAAACAAACAACTGAATATAAACTGACCAAAAATATAGCAGGAGACAAAACCATGTGCACAGTAAGCATAAACATAGACGAAGCAATGATGCGGCAGATCAACCCCGGCCTCACGAGCCGTGAGAATATCGGCAATTGGCTTCAGCACCAGGTGGACCTGATGGTGGAAGAATTGGCCCTTGAAAAGACCCTTGAAGGGATGTACTTCCCTTGGGATCAAGACGTTGTGGAAGATGATGATGAGACAATGGACGTTGAAACTGCTCGAAAGATGATTCACGAAACGATAAGGAAGGAGTATGCAAGGCCATGATATATCACATCAGCAAACGATGCTTCCGGAAAATCAACTCGTTCTATCATAATGTTGCGAATCTTAATGACGCCTTCAATTCCATCTATGAGATCGAACGCTCCCTTCTCAGGCGCAAGCCCACGTTGGAACGTTGGAGCAACTACCACATGGCCAACACCGACAAGTGGTATTTCGCCTATACCATCGACGGCGACACCATCACCATAGTGGATGCCTGCCACGCCCAAAATATGCATGACAACACCCCCAAATCTTTGAATCTTTAAATTTTAAATCTTTGAAATGCAAAGCATTCGATGAAATCAATCTTAAATCTTTAAACCATAGTATCAATTAAAAACATTCAAACATGAAAAGAAAATCTTTACTCTTGATGATGCTCTTGGCGCTCTTCTCTTCAGGCGCATGGGCGCAATTTAGCGGCGGTAACGGCTCCGAGTCCAACCCGTATCAGATTTCCTCTTCTACAGACTGGAACACTTTGGCTACCAATGTGAACAGTGGAACCAGCTACAGCGGCAAATATTTCAAACTGACCTCAAACATCACCATTTCAGGTTCAACCCAAAACTATATGGTAGGAACCATGAGTGGTGAGACAAGCAGCGGCAATGCTTTTAGTGGTAACTTTAATGGAGATGGTCATACGATTACCATAAGCTATTCAACCAACTCAAGTTTCTATTACACAGCTCCTTTCCGTTATATCAGTGGCGCCACCATCAAAAACGTGAAAGTGGCAGGCACGATGAATGTGTATAAGTTCATGGGCTCTTTGGTGGGCTACTGCATGGGCACGAACAACATTGAAAACTGCGTCAGTGAGGTCGCCATCACCGGAACAATCTCAGGCGACGCCACCATGGGAGGCCTTATTAGCCATGTACACGGTGGCACTACTTACATTAGAGGTTGCGTTTTCAAGGGAAAGTTGCTTGGTAGCAGTTCAAACTGCGTCGGTGGCTTTATAGGTTGGACGGACCACGGCTCGGCATACTCCGAATTTTACGATTGCGTCTTTGCCCCCAGCCAGGTTACTGTGAGCACTACCAACAGTGCCACTTTCTCGCGTGGAAATTCTTCTAATACTTATGGCATTTCTGTTTACAACAGCTATTACACGCAAACGCATGGCACCACGCAAGGTAGCAAACTGCAATACACCATCACCGCCGGAAGCAATGTCAGCACTGTGGCTCTCGGCAACAATCCTGTCGAATACAATTTGAGTGGTATCACGGGCTATAATTCCTCTTCGGGTTATGGTATCAAATATAACAACACGATCTATGCCGCCAGTGGCAATTCGGTGAAACTCGACCTTTCCTCGACACTCACCAACCCCCAATACAGCGCCAGCGCTGGCTCGCTCTCGGGCACCAGCAATCCCTACACCCTCAGCATGACCAGCAGCAACACCGTGATTTCGGCTACCGATGGAGGCAGCGGCGGTGGAGGAGGCGATGGCGACTGCGCCGAAATAGGTACTGTAAACACTAGCAATTCATCGACTAGTTATGGCCCTGTCAACGATTACTATAGGTATGGATATTACCAGATTATTTATCCAAAAGACGAAGTGCCTACGGGTGACATTAATTCGATTGGTTTTAACTACGCCTATACAACGGCCATGTCCCAAAAAAACAATGTAACTATCTATATGGGCACCACCAGCGCCAACACCTTAAACGATTGGATGGATGTTGGCACTATGACGAAGGTGTATACGGGCAACCTCAATTGCACTCAGCAAGGATGGAATGATTTTGCCCTTACCACCCCTTACGCTTATTCTGGTCAGGAAAATCTTGTCGTGGTCATTATGGATCAATCTGGTCAGTATGATGGTAGTAATTATAAGTTTTACTATGCCACAAGTTCAAACAATGTAAATAAGTATGTGTATACAGACACTCAAAGTAATATAGCATTCCCGGCGAATGATACGGGGACGCCAACTGTTAATGGCGGTACTTCTGACAATAAAACCTATTATCCTGTCACCCGCTTCTGCGCGACTGCTGACAGCAACTGCGAAGATTTTGAAAGTGGCTCTATGCCTTCGGGATGGACGAGCGAAGGCACTGGTTCTTGGGTTGTCAAAACAGGAGACTATGCTTCATCTACTGGAGCGCATGGCGGAACATATAATGTCAGCAGACCTCATGCCAATCGTAATGAAGTGTGCTATTTGGTCATGCCAGCCCAGGACTTTAGCGCAGTTAGTTCTGCAACCTTGAATTTCTGGTACATCAACAGAAAATGGGGTAGCGACATTGACTATTTGGATGTTTGTTATCGTATTGGCAATGGAAATTGGACATCTTTGTGGAACACAACTACAAATCATGAGAGTTGGACAGAGCAATCCGTTAATCTTACTGGTCTTGCCGCTAACTATCAGATAGGTTTCAAATATACAGATAAATATGGCTATGATGTTAGCATAGATGACGTTTGCATAGAAACCACAGGTGGCAGCACTCCCACTTACATCACCGAAATCGCCAACGTTGCAGACTGGGAAGCCTTCTGCGCTTCAGTGAACAGCGGCTTAGACTACAGCAGCCGAACCGTCACCATGACGGCTGATGTCACCACGGCGGTCACCACCATGGCGGGCACCAGCTCCAATCCCTTCAAAGGCACCTTCGACGGTAAAGGACATACGCTTAACGTAAACCTTTCATCCTCATCGGAAGGCTTTGTGGCCCCGTTCCATTACGTCACGGGCGCAACCATCAAGAACCTTCAAGTGACGGGCAGTTGTGTTTCGTCGGCAAGCGGCAATACCCGTCGTCATAACGCAGGCCTTGTGGGAAGCGTTCAAGAGACAGGCGTCACAATCGAGAACTGCCTCGTCACTGCCAACGTGGGCAGCACCAGCTACAGAACCGACTACTGCGGTGGACTCATTGGTCACCTGGGAGATAACACCGTCACCATCATAGGCAGTGCCTATACGGGCACCCTTTATACAGATTGCTTCTTCGGCGGTACTTATAACAACAGCAGTTCAGGCTACTTCCATCCCGTTGGTGTGGCCAACCATGCGAACAACATCAGCAGCAGTAACCTTTCCATCTCCAACTGCTACTATACATACGACCCAAGCAACTTTTCATCATCAAATACAGACAAGCCCATTGTTGTCAACTCCACCAACAAGGGCAAGCATGCCTACACTATCACAGGCGGCACCAATGTCACCGTGGCCAATGCTGGCACCGCCACTACCTACGGCGGCTCGACCACATCTGTGCATTACATCACGGGCTATGGCACGGGTATTAAATATAATAATGTGCTCTATGCCGGCCAAAGCGAAAACGTGAGCCTCACCCTCAATTATTCAGGCTCCATCCCCTCGGGCCAGGAACTCAATGGCTACACCGCCAGCAACAGCGGCACCCTTGCAGCCAGCGGCAACAATTACATCCTTACCATGCCCAACAACAACACGGTGATTAACGCCAACATTACGAACATCAAAATCCACATCGCCCGAAACGAGTCGTCCACCCAAATGACTTGGGACCAGTTTGCGGCCAAGGTCAACGGCGGAACTGACTACAGCGGAGTGGAAATCTTTCTCGACGAGGATATCACCATCTCCACCCAGGTGGGCACCTCCCAAACTGTATGTTTCAATGGCATCTTTAACGGCAAAACCCACAAGCTGACCCTCAGTGGCGGTGCTTTTGGCACCTCGTCGTCATACGCTTCCAACCGGTATGTCGCCCCGTTCCGCAACATTAACGGCACCACCATCCAGAACCTTGTAGTGGATGGCTCTATTTATGTCAGCGATAAGTTTGCTGCTGGTGTGGCGTCTCACGCCAAGGGCACCAACACCATCACCAACTGTAAGGTTATTGCCACCATCAACTCCTCAATGACAGGCGACGGCACCCATGGCGGCATTGTGGCCCATGTGGAAGACGGACTCACAACCATCACGGGTTGCGTGTTTAACGGGCAGCTGCTGGGCACAGGGACAACAGGTACAACTTCTTGCGGCGGTATTATAGGTTATACTACCTCCTCGGATGATGTCAGAATCAACCATTGCATCTTTGATCCCACAAATGTCACTTTCAGCAATTCCAGCAGCAACCCCATTTGCCGCAACACTTCTGCGAGTTACATCACCAACTGCTATTACACCTCTACGGCCTTGGGTACCGGCTTTGGCAAGATGCGCCACACGGTTACCATGGGTAGTGGCGTGTCAACGATGACCATGAGTGGCACCGCCACTGCCAACAATGTGAGCGGCATCACTTACTACGCCAGCAACAGCGGCTTGCTCTACAATGGCACCATCATCGCTGGTGATGGTGACAACGTGAGCCTCACCCTCACCGGTGCAAGCGAATACGAAGCCGACTATGGTACGCTCACTGGCAGTGGCAACTCCTATACACTCGCCATGCCCAATCGGGATGTTGTCATTTCTGGATTGAATTGCGCCACTCCCACCGCCTTTACTTACACCGCCTTGGGTTCGACATACGTCACGCTCACGTGGACGGCCGGCGACGAAGAGGAGAATTGGCAAGTGAAGTATTGGGCCAACGGAGACAGCGAGCCTGCCGACGGCCAAGCGAGGTCGTACAGTGTGACCACAGACACCATCACGGGCCTCACCCTTGGAGTGACCTACCATGCCAAGGTGCGTGCCGTGTGCGACGCCCAGAACGAGGAATACAGCGATTGGGTGCAGTGCGACTTCACCACGTCAAGCAAGACCTTCAACAATAACAGCAGTTTTGGCGACCACAATTGGAGCGACCCCTCCAACTGGAACCCCATCGGCGTTCCCACGACCGACGACGACGTGACCATCGCAGCGAACGTGACCATCGGTAACGGTGTCCTGGCCCAGGCCCATAACATCACGAACAACGCTACCATCACCATCGCTGACGGCGGCCAGCTGTGGCACAACAACACAGGCGTTAACCTGACCATAGAAAGAGCCATCGCCGCCTATCACCAGTCGAATGCCCAAACCAACCTGGGCTACAAGATCATCTCGTTCCCCGTGAGCAACCTCAGGCCGAATAGCCAGTACATCACCGGACTGCTCACCTCTGACCATTACGACTTCTACACCTTCGAATATGCAAACCAAGGCGAGGACGATCGCTATTTGGAATGGATGCCAGTTATTGCACACTATAGCAACGTTGGTATGGATCCGTACACGGGCTACCTGTATGCCAGCCAGGAAGGCACCACGATTAGAGTCACCGGCGCAGTTGCGCCAAGCTCGGCAAATTCAACCCATGAGTTCTATGTGGAAACGGGCGATGAGCCTTTCAACGGCTGGTACATGGTGGGCAACCCGTTCGTGTGCAACGCCTACCTGACCGCAAACGGCGGCAACTTGGACTTCTACGAAATAGAAGACTATACCCAGTCGGGCTACGCGGAATTCGTCCTTAACGACAACACCGTGGCCATCCCGCCCATGGGCGGCGTGATGGTCAGGGTCCACGAAGACGACGACTTGGTGTACTCAAGGACGGCACCCACGAACAGCAAGGGCGGCATCCTGAACGTGAATGTGAACAAGGTGCTGTCCAGCAAGGACGGCTCGGCGGCAGAGACCATCGACCGCGCACGCCTGCGCTTCGGCGAAGGGCGCAACCTCGAGAAACTGCAGCTCAACCCGCGCCACACCAAGCTATACATCCCAGAGGGCAGCAAAGACTACTCGGTGGTGTACACCGAAGGCGCCGGCAGCATGCCGGTGAACTTCAAGGCTGAGAACAACGGCCACTACACGCTGGATTTCAGCACGGAGGATGTGAACTTCAACTACCTGCACCTTATTGATAATATGACGGGCGCCGATGTGGACCTGCTGGCCCTTCGACAGGCTCAGGGACCAGCGACCTATACCTTCAACGCCAAGACGACGGACTACGAGAGCCGCTTCAAGCTGGTGTTCGCTGCCAGTGATGTGGACGGCTCTTCGACAAGCTCAGAGACCTTTGCATTCTACAGCAACGGCGTGTGGGTCGTCAACAACGAAGGCGACGCGACGCTGCAAGTGGTCGACATCAACGGCCGCATCCTCAGCACCGACCGCATCAGCGGCGCGACGACGAAGGCCATCAACGCGGCGTCGGGCATCTACATGCTGCGCCTGATTAACGGAGATAACGTGAAAGTGCAGAAGATTGTGGTGAGATAACGATGGCCTATGGCTAATGGCCTATGGCTGCTTCCACCGAGGCACAAGCCTCTCCTTAGTAGAAAGCAGCCATAAGCCACTGGCCGAAAGCCCAAAGGCCGAAAGGCCCAACGCCAGCAAGCCATAGGCTATAGGCCATAAGCCATAGTAACGAAGTCCAAAAAAACGAAAGTAAAAACAAGAAAACAACAAAAACACATAAAACGATGAAGAAGCTTATAATGACAATGACTATCGTCCTCGGACTGAGCATGACGACTTTCGCGCAAGGCGGATTGTTCCATCGCGGCGCGAGTGCCCCCGACAGCGAGCGAGCCGACTATTCCTTCACCAAGGACGGCGCTACGGGTGAGCCGACACCTATGCTGCCCATCCACAATCCCGTCACCCCCGGTGACCAGCCCGCGCCATTGGGCAGCGGCTTGGTCATCCTTGCAGGGCTCGGCGGTGCCTACCTGATAGGGAAGAAACGCAAATGAGAATGAAAAAAGTCGACTCAACGAGCCGACTTTTTTCATTTTAGGGTTAGCAAGCAAACATTCTCCACATGCTGCGTGTGCGGGAACATGTCGACTGGCTGCACCGCCACGACCTTGTAGGCCGCATCCAGCAGTTGCAGGTCGCGCGCCTGCGTGGCAGGGTTGCAGCTGACATACACGATTTTTTTGGCTCTGATTTTCAATAGCTGCTCCACCACTTTCTCGGCCATGCCCGCACGGGGCGGGTCGGTGACAATGAGGTCGGGGCGGCCGTTGGTTTCGATGAAGTCGTCGGTGAACACCTTGGCCATGTCGCCGGCATAGAACACGCAGTTGGTGATGCCGTTAATCTCGGCGTTCACCTTGGCGTCTTCGATGGCGGCCTCCACATACTCGATGCCGACGACCTTCTTCACGAAGCGTGAGAAATACTGGGCGATGGTGCCCGTGCCTGTGTAGAGGTCGTACATCAGCTCGTCGCCTTGCACGTCGGCAAGGTCGAAGGCGGTCTTGTAGAGCCGCTCGGCTTGGTAGACGTTGGTCTGGAAGAACGACACCGGCCCGATGCGGAACTTTAGGCCGTCGTGGCCCGGACGCGGCGAGGCCATGGTCTCGATGAGGTAAGGCTCGCCTTTGAGACATTCAAACGGCAGGTCGTTGATGATGTCGTTCAGCTTCGGGTTGATGACCAAGAGCAGCGACACGATTTGCGGGAAAGCCATCTCCAAGGCGGGCATCAGCTCGTGGCGCACGATGTCGTTTTCCTCGCCAATGACGAGAATCACCATGAACTCACCCTTCGAGTTGCAGCGGATGACGAGGTTGCGCAGCAGGCCCTCGTGGCCGCGGAAGTTGTAGTAGGGCAGGTGGCGTTCCATTGTGAAGCGACGGACGAAGAGGCGTATGTCGTTGGACGGGTCGGCCTGCAGGTGACATTTTTCGATGTCGACGACACGGTCAAAGAGCTGGGGCAGGTGGAAGCCGAGGCCCTTGCAGGCGTCTTCGTCATGCGTGCCCGTGGGGGCACCGTCGGTGAGCCACTTGCGGTTCGAGAAGGTGTATTCCAGCTTGTTGCGGTAGTGGAACTGCTTCTCGCAGCCGATGATGGGGCGTATCTCGGGGTATTCAATCTTTCCGATGCGGTCGAAGTTGTCCTTCACCTGCTTCTGCTTGTAGAAGAGCTGCCATTCGTAGGCTTCATGCTGCCACTTGCAGCCGCCACAGAGGCCGAAATGCTGGCAGACGGGTTCCACGCGCTTGTCCGACAGCTTCTTGAAATTCAAAATCTTGCCTTCGAAGAAGTTCTTCTTGCGCTTGTACACCTCAATGTCGACCACGTCGCCAGGCACGCCAAAGGGGATGAAGACGACGCGCCCTTCGGGCTTCGCCACCGACATGCCTTCGGCTCCCGCGTCGATGATTTCGACGTCTTCCAGGTATTCGGGTTCTCGTTTTACTTTTTGTCTCGCCATAGTCGGATTATCTTTGTCACAAAACCGACAAAACAATCAAAACCTTTTGTGGGTATGTCGACTCACCAACTGGCTCGTCGACAGGCTCGCTTGCGAGCCGTCAGGGAAGCCGCCGGTTGGCAGGCTTCCAATGTTCCATTATTGTTTTGTGAGTTTTGCATGTTTTGTGATTAATTACTAAAAATCTCCCAAGTTCGCTTCGCCTGTTCCTCAAACATCGTCATTCCGTTAAACACCTTGGCATTCCAGCTCTTGCCCAGCTCCATGAACGCCGTTTCCTTCGGGTTGTAGATGAGGTCGATGAGGATGTGCTTGTTGCTCAGTGCTTGATAATGCAGGTCGGGGAAGTTGTCAACGTGCGGTGCCATGCCTAATGGGGTGGTATTGATGATGAGGTGGTTTTGCCTCAGGTGGTCGTCTGTAAGGGTCTCGTAGGTCAGGTCGCCTCTCTCCGCGCTGCGGCTGACGGTGGAATAGGGGATGCCTTTTCGTGTCAGCACGTATTGCACAGCCTTGGAGGCGCCGCCGGTGCCGAGCACTAGGGCGTGGTCGATGGCCTTGTCTTTGATGGCGCGAGCGAGCAGCTTCTCGAAGCCGACCACGTCGCTGTTGTAGCCTTTCAGCCTGCCGTCTTTGACCGTCACCACGTTCACAGCCCCCACTTCCTTCGCCACGTCATCAAGCTCATCCAGCAGCGGGATGATGGCTTCCTTGTAGGGTATGGTGACGTTGAAGCCGCAGAGGTCGGGGTAGCGTGTCATCACCTCGTGGATTTCCTCCACGTTTTTGAGGTCGAAGTTCTGGTAGCGGCAGTCCAGGCCCTCGTAGGCGAATTTCGCCTCAAACAGTGCCTTCGACTGCGAGTGCTTTAAGGGGTGACCGATTAAACCGAAACGTTTCATGCCTTATTTCTTGATTTTGATTTCTTTTTTTTCAATATATTCCTTGATGAAACCTACGATGTCGCCAACTTCAACCTGATATTTCGGTTCCAAAAGACCGAAGTTTTCAGGTTTATGGAAGTAATTGTCGTTCAATAAGATGCTATATATGGTTTTCGAATGGAGTGAATGACGTGAGAAACGTCCTGCGTAAGCTACGCCTTGTTCCAAGTCATAGCCGTCTTTCAACAACGCATAGATGTCGTATAAATCACGAAACGCGCTTCTTACGGAAATGGTGAACAATTTCATGCCCAACAATTCTTGCAACGTTGGCGTGACGATATTGTTATATACGAAGCCTTTCCCCAATTCGGGGACAGCGTTTTCGGGACGGAAAAAGGAAAGCTTTACATTGCCGTTGACAAAAATCTGTAGTTGGTTGCGTCCGAGAAACTCTTTTCTGCTATCGGGATAAATGCTGGAAACGGCGTTTGAGATGGCGGAAAAATCCAGTTGTGGGCGTTCTTTTCTTGTTCCAAGCAACTCAAAGTCAAGGTCTTCGCTTTTTCTATGCATCATTTGGATGGATTGTGCCGTGCCACCGCAAAGATATAATCCCTTGATGGCATCCAATTGTGAAACGGTCTCAAAAACGGGAATCGTCTCAGGCTTCAATCCTTGTTTCCAGTTGGGGTTTTCCATAGCGTTTCAGGTATTTGTCGGGTTGTTTGATGTCAAAATACATGGCGGCCAGAAGCCAATTGATGATGTCGTAATAACAGCCTTGGGAAACGAGTTTTTTTCGCCAAACCTCTCGTTGCAGCTTTTTTGGATAGAGTTCGTCCAGTTTGTATAGGTCCTCAAATTCGAGGTATAATAAGGCCTTCTCGATGAGTATTTCATCGTCAATGCCGCCTTTCGGGTTCTTCTCGTATGACCACAAGCAGCCCATCTCTGCCAATTGTTGCCAGAGTGCATGTTTTCTACGCTCTAAATCCAATATTTTGTTTGGGTTGCCTTTCATCATGCCGCAAAAATAACAAAATCCTGTAGAGACGCAATGCTTGCGTCACAAAATGTATTTATCCAATCCCAAATATCGCTCCAAATCCCAACGTGCAGACCACCCCGACGATGATGCTGGCCAAAATCACGCCCCCGACGACGGCCAAGACGCTCTTCTTGAAGTCCATGTCGAGGAAGCTGGCGGCAAGGGTGCCTGTCCATGCGCCGGTGCCGGGTAGCGGTATGCCGACGAAGAGCAGCAAGGCCCAATAAAGGCCGCGTCCCGCCTTGGCTTGCAGCTTCTCGCCGCCTTTCTCGCCTTTTTCGAGGCACCAGAGGCAGAACCTGCTGAACCAGCGTACTTTCACGTCCTTGCCCCAATCCAGCACCTTGCGGGCGAAGAAAAAGATGAACGGCACGGGCAGCATGTTGCCGATGGCGATGATGACATAGCTCCACAACAGGCTGAAGTCGGGGTTGGCGGCATGGATGCCGTAGGCCACGGGCAGGGCACCTCGCAGCTCGACGAGCGGCACCATGGCGATGAGGAAGATATAGATGTAGTTCTTCATTCGGGATTGGTTTCTTGGTCGCGTTTATGTTGTTCTATGAGTTGCAGGATGTCGCTGTCGTTGGCGAGCAGCTCACGGTCGTATTCGATGAAGTCGGGCCAAAGCGTGAAGTCGGCTGTCAGGGCTTGGTCCAGGGCCTCCAGACCCTCTTGGTGGCTGCCTTTGACGAAGTAGGCGTAGGCCAGCAGGTAAAGCAGCGAGCTGTCGTTGTCGGTTTGCAGCAGCCCGAACTTGATGGTGTTGATGGCCTCGTCGATTTTGTCTTGCTGCCCGTAGAGGTCGGCGATATAATAATAGGCATCGGCGTCGTTGGGCGTCTGCTCTTGTATCTTGCGCAGGCAGTCCATCGCCGTGTCGTATTCCTTGAGTTTCATGTAGTCGGTGGCCATGGAGTAGAGGTGGTCGGTCTCCCAAGGCTCGATTTCCAACGCTTTCTTGAAGTATTTGATGGCCTTGCGGCTGTTGCCTCGGTCGCTGAACACATAGCCGAGGCCAGCATAGCCAGTGGCTATCATTGGGTTGATTTCCAAGGCTTTGGTGAAATGATCCTCAGCGGTTTGCAGGTCGTTGAGGCGGTAGTAGCAGTCACCGATGGTGGTATGTATCATCGAAGTCTCCACGCCGTTGCGCAGGGCTTCCTCGAGGGTGTCGATGGCTTCCTTATAGCGGCCTAAATCGTAATAGATGTCGGCCAGGTGCATGTTGGTCCACAGGTCTTCGGGGTCGATGCTGAGGGCGTATTCGTAGGGGTCGATGCTTTCCTCGTATTGTCCCATCATGCGGTAGATGTCGCCGATGCTGGTCCAGGCCTTGCTGTTATACGGGTCTTCGTCGATGAGTTGTTGGAAGAAGTCGAGGGCGTCTTCCTTGCGGCCTGCGCTGAGGTAGCAGCAGCGGATTTCGTGGTAGATGGTGTCGCTGTCGTCGGCGAAGGGCAGGGCCTTGTGGTAAAACTCAAGGGCGAGGTCGTATTTCTGCATGTGCTGGTATTCGAAGGCGATGGCGTTGTAAAGCTCGAACTTCTCGTCTTCGTCGAAGTAGGGCAGGGCGTTGAAATAGTTCTCCAGCGCCTCTTCCGACTTGCCCAGGGCGGCCAGACAGGAGCCGAGGGTGAGGAAATAGTCGGGGTCCTCGTCGTCGTCGATGCGTTCCACGTGCTGCATGATGTCGAAGGCGCGTTGGGCATCGTTTTCGAGCAGGTATTGTCGTGCCATCTTGATTTTCAGCACATTGCTTTCTGGATGCTGTGCCATGGCCATCTCCACCGCCTGACGCGAGCGCTTCAGCTGGTTGTGCTGGGTGTAGTGGTCGATGATGTACTCAAATTCCTCGCTGTCGAAATAGGCCGAGTCGTCTGACTTCAGCATCGACTCGTACTTCTCGACGGCTTTTTCCATCTCTTCTTCGTGTTCCAAAAACTCTTCTTCGTCCTCAAACATTTTTGTTTGTATATTTATTCTGCAAAGTTAATAAAAAAATCTATTCAAGGCAACTCCAACACAGTTAATCGCTTTCGGCCACTTTTCGAAGCGAAAGGAAGGCTTCCTTAAGTGGCTGTGAAACAGAGCTGTTGGGTTCAGCTAATACTAGTTTTTGGTAATTGTTCAAGAAAATAGTTCTATATCTATGGAAGAAATGCAGGAAATGGTTGATGAACCCTATGCAATCCAAGACGGCTATTTCAACTCCGATTTTGTCATAAAACGAAAAAGCCAAATCCATGACTTCTTTATCGATGGGTTCGGTGGTAATGATCAGATAGTTGTCGGGTTTGACCTCAAGTTTTCCTATCTTCTCTACGCAAACGAAAATGTCGTCAGTGGTCACTGGTTTTTTCTTCATTTCATAACAGGTAATGGTCCTGTCCTCATTGGTCAAGGTGATTTCAATGTCACCGATGGCACCGGTTTGTTTGTCGGCGGCATTGTGAGCCATAAGAGGCTTGATTTCCTCATGAAAAAAGGGTTGCACAGACTGATAGGCGGCAGCAAACATCAATACGGGAAGCCGACTTGAACCTTTGCAATGAAGGTGTTGGATGAGCAAATTGGTGATTTCTTCGCTGGATAAATCCTGGCTTTTTTGAAATGACAATTGGGAAATCATTTGAGCGATGGCCTCTTCATTACGCTTCTTGATGTCTATCAAATCTTTTATTAATTGTGTCAGGATGTCTTTTGAGATTTGGGGATGGCATTCTACATAATCCAAAATATCCATCATGTCGTAATAGACGTATGCGGGACGGCATTTTTCAAAAGAGCTTTTTGTAAGTGCAGTCTCAACGGTACGGAACGCCGGGGTAAGAAACGCCGTGGTGTCGTTGCAAGGAAGCTCATATTTGTGGATGAAGGGCTGGATGATCTTTTCATCGATGTTTCTTCCAGAGAAGGAGTTTTCCCCCAGATTAGGATAGGGTTGGCGGGTATCAATGCCGCTGTCGAAGGTTTTCGCTAACAGGGCGGTCAACAGGTAACGAATAGGAGCTTTGTTGGATTCACATTCGCAAACCGACATGATTTTTGAAGCTATTGTCGTGTCCGTGACAAATGCTTGTTGGCTTTTTGCTGTGACTGCATCATTGTATGTGGACTCAAGTATGCTCTCCATGATTAGAATAAACTGATTTGGTTGCTATTGCTTCCTGTTTGGTAGTTCACCCAAAGTACTTCTTGCCTGACATCGTGGGTAGAATTGATTTGCTTTGCAGGGGCGAATATCTTATGCCATTTGCTGCTAGGATAAAGCTCATTCATCAGGTCGCAATCGTAATTGGAAATCGCGACTTTGCCCTTAACTTGGTTCAGGACGTTTGCCAATTCAAGGTGTTGTTGGTCTGTCATTTCGTATCCGTAAGCTTTGTTGTCACCTCTTGTGGAATGGATATAGGGTGGGTCACAATAGAATAAGGTGTCTTCGCTATCGTAGAGGTTAATGACTTCGATGGCAGGTCTGTTTTCAATCTGAACCCTTAGCAAACGATTGGAAATGTCTTCCAATTGCTCAACACCGCCCATCCATCTGCTGATGACGCCTGACATGCCAGACCGGGATGTGTTTTTGCAGTTGGCCCATCTACCGAGGGAAGCTGTTTGTGCCAATCCAGTCCTGACTTGCCTCGCTCTGACATAGAAGCGCCGTGCTCGCTCCAAAGGGAGCAATGAAGTGTCAAGTTCGCAGGCAAGGGCGAACTCTTCCCTTGAAAAAGGGGTTAATGCAATCTGCCTGATGAGTTCGTCGGGGCACTCTCGAAGCACGCGAAAGAAATTCACCACTTCTCCGTCCAAGTCATTGTATGTTTCGACAGGCGACGGGACTCTATTCAGCAAAACGGCTCCCGAACCACCGAAAGGCTCGCAATAGTGATGGCATGTGGGCAACTGAGGTAGGAGCCAATCCAAATGGGAGTATTTCCCACCGTACCAGCCAAAAGCAATCACTTTTTTTCTGCCTTTATTGGGTATGATAGGGGATGGGGTGTGTTTTAGAGCCGTTTGCATGGTTTTTTGTGAAATTTTCTGCAAAAATAATAAAAAGTGCGAAATTGAGGCTTCTTTTGTATCTTTGTCCTTTCAAAACGTCGTTCCCATGAGAAGATACTGCCTCTTTTTAATAATGATGTGCTTGAGCGTCACGATGATGGCTCAGAAGGCTTGGACGGTGGAGACCGTGCCCAACACTCGCCTGCAAAGCAACGACATCCACGTCAGCGACCCAGACGGCTACCTCTCCGACAGCACCGAGATGACCATCAACACGGCCTTGTGCGCCATCCGCGACAAGGCCGATGTCTTCGTCGTGACACTGTCGAGCATCGGTAATGCCGAACCGAAGCATTTTGCCACGAAGCTGCTCAACTATTGGGGCATCGGCGATGCCGCAACCAACAACGGCGTGCTCCTGCTCTTCGTCGAAGACCAGCATGCACTCGAGACGGAGACGGGCTATGGCGTGGAGGAAACCCTCACCGACGCCAAATGCGAGCGCATCTTCACCAACGCCATGGCACCGTATTTTCGTGCCGGCGACTACGAGGGCGGCCTTTGTAGCGGCGTGGCCGAAATCGTCACTGTGTTTGGTGGCGAGATTCCGATGGGGCTGGTGACCACGTTGCCTTCGCAAACCGACGACGGCGCTGATGACGATTTGGATGATGTCGGCAACTATCTTTGGTTAGGCGTGTTTGGCTTGTTTATGTTCGTTATGCCCTTTGTCGGCCTCGCTTTTTGGGCAAAGAAACGCGGAGAGAGCAAGCGAAAGGGCACGGCGTCAGGCGCTTATCGTTCCTATCAGGAAAGCGGTGTCACCTACGTCGACGGCTTCAAGACGAGTTGGTCTGGCTCCCCTTGGGAGGGCAAGGGCTGTCTCGGCGGCATGATGCTTGGCCTTTCCATGTTCGTCATCATGTTTTTTGTCATCATCGTCATGATAGCCCTTTATCCCGATGTCGAGGAGAGCAAGCTCTATGGCAGGATTGCCTTGATTACGTTGGTGTTGTACCTCACCTGGATGTGTTTCCGCCACAACCACCGCGTGTTGAAAACGGCCAAGCAACTGTCGGCGACTTCCATCAACCCCAAGTCGGTCTATCAGACTGCCTTCAACCGCACTTCCAACAAGATAGCTATATGGATGGCGCCATGGTTAGGCTGGATCTATTACCTCATCTTAAAGAAAAAAGTGGAGCAGAGCGACGACTGCCGTTGTCCCAGCTGTGGTGGGATGATGCGGAAAGACGGCATGTTCAGCTTGCCTGAGAACCATCTTGCCGAGAACAGGGCAGAGGCCTTGAAGTTCACACCTTATCGTTGTGCCAATGGTCACGTTATCGTGGTGAAGGAACACGGTAGGCATTACAACAAGTTCTCGACCTGCTCGAAATGCGGTGCCTACACCTTGAAGCTCATCAAGACGGAGACCGTTCGCGAGGCCGACTACAGCAACAGCGGCGAGAAGGTGGAGACCTACGAATGCCAGCACTGCGGCGACATCGTCACCAAGACTGTCGTCATACCGAAGCGGGTACATTACAGTGGCGGTGGCGGCAGTTATTCTTCGGGATCCTCCAGTGGCCGAAGCTATTCCAGCCATTCGTCAAGTCGTTCTGGTGGTTCCTTTGGCGGCGGCAGAAGCGGCGGTGGGGGACATTCGGGGAGATGGTGAGTTTGGTTTAGAGTTTAGAGTTTAGAGTTTAGAGTTGCTCCGCTCATGTCATTCCGACGTGGGCTTGCAGGTGAGAGGGGATCTATGAGCGGAAAAGAGGTAGGAGTTGCTCCGCTCATGTCATCCCGACGTGGGCTTGCAGGTGAGAGGGGATCTATGAGCGGAAGGGAGTTGTTAGTTTTTAGTTACGAGTTAGGAGTGTTGAGTAGGGAGGCAATGCTTGCGTCCGGAAATTTATATATTGAAAGTTGAAATGTTGTAGGGCTGTCACACCGTGGCAGCCGAAAAACATAAGGCACGTCTGCCAATCAAGAAAGGATTGTGATTATGAAAAAGAAAAAGAAACATAAATTCAGCAGCATAAAAGCCCGCCTCAAAGCCGACCGAGAGAAGGAAATCGAGCAGTACGGCAAGCAGGTCAGTATGCGGCCATCGAAGGTGCATAAGTCGAAGAAGGACTATGACCGAAAGAAAAACAAAGTGGATAAGGGTGATTTGGAATAGTTTTTTCCGTAAATTTGCAGTCAGATTTTTGTAAAACAAAATACTTCCAATATGACCATCAATGAATTAGAGAGAATCGCCTCTCAGGTGCGCCGCGACATCATCCGCATGGTGCATGGCTGCCAGTCGGGACACCCGGGCGGTTCGTTGGGCGCGACCGACATCGTCACGGCCCTGTATTTCGACCAAATGCAAATCGACCCCGCCAATTTCCGCATGGATGGCGAGGGCGAGGACATGTTTTTCCTCTCCAACGGCCACATCAGCCCGATGCTATATAGCATCCTGGCGCATCGTGGCTATTTCCCCGTCAGCGAGCTGGCTACCTTCCGCCGTCTCGGCACGCGCCTGCAAGGGCATCCCACCCCTGCCGAAGGCCTGCCAGGCATCCGCATCGCATCAGGTTCCTTGGGACAAGGCCTCTCCGTAGCCGTCGGCGCGGCACAAGCCAAGAAGCTGAATGGCGACAAACACCTCGTCTTCGTCCTCATGGGCGACGGCGAGCAGGAGGAAGGCCAGATTTGGGAAGCCGCCATGTATGCCCCCGCCAAAGGCGTTGACAACCTCGTCGCCATCATCGACTACAACAAGAAACAGATTGACGGCTCCACCGACGACGTGCTCAGCCTCGGCGACCTGCGCGCCAAGTACGAGGCTTTCGGCTGGGAGGTCATCGAAGTCAGCGGCAACAACATGCAGGCCCTGGTGAACACATTGAAATTCGCCCGCGAGAACGCCTTCCAAGGCGCTCCGCAACTTATTCTGGCGCATACCGAGATGGGCATGGGCGTCGACTTCATGATGGGCACACACAAATGGCACGGCACCCCGCCCAACGACGAACAGGCCGCCAACGCACTGTCACAATTGAAGGAGACTATAGGAGATTATTAATCACAAAACATGCAAAACCTACAAAACATCAAAAGGAGTTAGGGAAAGCTGCCAACTGGCGGCTTTCCGGCGGCAACACGGTTGTGTAGCCGCCCTGCCTAAAAAACAGGTTTTGACAGTTTTGTGGGTTTTGTGACAAAAATAGAAAAGATATGGACTTTACAATTCAGAATAACAAAGATACAAGATCAGGGTTCGGTGAAGGCTTGCTCGAAGCGGGTCGCCGCAACCCCAAAGTGGTGGCCTTCTGCGCCGACCTCACCGGCTCATTGAAGATGGGCGACTTCGCCAAGGAGTTTCCCGAGCGTTTTTTCCAGACCGGCATCGCCGAAGCCAACATGATCGACATGGCGGCAGGCATGGCCTTGAGCGGCTTCGTGCCGTTCACGGGCACCTTTGCGGCTTTCTCCACGGGTCGCGTCTATGACCAGATCCGCCAAAGTGTGGCCTATTCCAACAAGAACGTGAAGATTGCCGCCTCCCATGCCGGCGTGACCCTCGGCGAAGACGGCGCCACGCACCAAATCCTTGAGGACATCGGCCTGATGAAGATGCTGCCCAACATGACCGTCATTGTGCCTTGCGACTTCAACCAGACCAAAAACGCCACCATCGCCGCCGCCGAGTACGACGGCCCCGTGTACCTGCGTTTCGGTCGCCCGAAAGTGCCGAATTTCACCCCCGTGGACGAGAAATTCGTCATCGGCAAGGCCCAGATGCTGCAAGAAGGCACCGACGTGACCATCTTCGCCTGCGGCCACCTCGTTTGGAAGGCTGTGCAAGCCCTGCCGATACTGAAAGAAATGGGCATTAACGCTGAGCTTATCAACATCCACACCATCAAGCCGTTGGATGTGGAGACTGTGCTGAAGTCGGTGAAGAAGACCCGTTGTGTGGTCACGGCTGAGGAACACCAACGCAATGGCGGCCTCGGCGACAGCATCGCCCAGACCCTGGCCTTGAGCATGCCTTGCCCGATGGAGATGGTGGCCGTCAACGATGTGTTCGGACAAAGCGGCACGCCCGAAGAGCTGCTGAAGTTCTTCCACCTCGACACGCCCGACATCGTGGAAGCCGTGAAAAAAGTTGTGGCACGCAAACAATAAAAAGAAAGAAATAACCTTATTTAAGGGGATTCCCCTTCGGGGAATGGCGTGGTGAGGTTCTCATTTAATGCGGCGGCTTGTGGAGTTCACAAGTCATAAGATTCTTGAAGCCGCCGCCTTTTAACTAAAGACAGCTCTCCATTCCCGCAGGGAACCTCAACAATTAAACGATTAAACAATCAACAGTTCAACAATAATGAAAAAACTAAC
>CADAPW010000029.1 GCA_902789915.1 uncultured Bacteroidia bacterium
ATTGACATTCACCAGATTAACGCATTGAAACAAGATGAATTGATTCGCCGCCAGCTGCTCAAGGCCGAGACTTGCGGCTGCTTCTACATCGAGAGTCCAGCGATGCGCGGGCTGCTGCGAAAGTTACGTTGCAGCGATTACAAGACTTTGGTCGCGGCCAGTTCCATCATTCGTCCAGGTGTGGCCAAGTCGGGGATGATGCGCGAATACATCAACCGCTTCCATCATCCTGAAACAGTGGACTATAAGCATCCGTTGCTGAAAGAACTTTTGGCCGAAACATACGGCGTGATGATTTACCAAGAGGATGTGCTTAAGGTGGGGCATTATTTCGCTGGACTTGGCCGAAGCCGATGTGTTGCGCCGCATGATGGGTCACAAGATGCGCGACAAGTCTGAATTTGAGGAGGTTATAAAACGCTTTTTCGACAACTGCAAAGCCAAAGGCTATCCTGATGCCTTGGTGAGCGAACTTTGGCGGCAGATTGAGTCGTTCTCGGGGTATTCCTTCTCCAAGGCACACTCGGCATCGTATGCCGTGGAAAGTTACCAAAGTCTCTATCTGAAAAGTTACTATCCGCTTGAATTTCAGGTGGCTGTAATCAACAATTTCGGTGGCTTCTATCAGACATGGTTCTATTTCAACGAGGCGCGGCGCATGGGGGCAAAGATACATCTGCCTTGCGTCAACCGCAGCGATTACCTCACCACCTTGAACGGTCGGACGGTTTTTATGGGGTTTGTGCATTTGCAAGGCGTTGAGCAACAATTTGTTGAGAATTTCATTGCCGAGCGTAAAGCGCACGGACCTTTTGCCAGTTTTGAGGATTTTGTTTCAAGGGTGCCTTTTTCGTTGGAACAACTTGTTTTGCTTATTCGCGGCGGAGCATTTGGCTTCACGAGGAAGGCCAAAGCTGAGTTATTGTGGCAGGCACATTTGAACAAAAGCGACGGCAAAAAAGAACAACCGGAAACACTTTTCAAACTTGAAAACCAACATTTTGAATTCCCGAATTTCCAAACCAATGCCTTGCAAAATGCTTACGACGAGATTGAACTCTACGGCTTCCCCATTTCCATGACTTGGTTTGATTTGCTGAAGACCAACTTCCGAGGAGAACTGATGGCCTGCCAGATGCTGCATTTCGTCGGGCGGCGTTATCGGATGTTGGGTAAGTTGGTGACGGTGAAATATGTTCGCACCTGCAAAGGCGATACGATGGCTCTCGCCACCTTCGTGGATGCCACGGGTGAGGCCTTCGATACGGTACATTTCCCGCAAGTGCTGAAGGCTTGGCCTTTCCAAGGCGACGGTGTTTATCTGCTTTTGGGCAAGGTGACGGAGGAGTTTGGGCAGCCGACGTTGGAGGTGGAGAAAATGGCACGGCTAGGGTATAAGACATTGCAATAGGCACATATAAAAGGCTTTTTTTACAAATGATTGGAAAATACAAGTGTCAAATATCCAATGTTTTGTATCTTTGCACCAATTATCAAACCACGATGAAGAGAAAACTAATTCTATCCATATTGTGCCTTTTTGGGTTGACATTGAGTATGTTGGCGCAACAGAAAGGACAAGTCACGGGCGTCATTAAGGATGCCGAGACCAACGAAACTTTGATAGGCGTTTCCATTTACGAGGAGAAGTCGCAGTTGGGTACCACAACCGACGAGAAAGGCCAGTATTCCTTGGATTTGCCATACGGCGACCACCGCTTACGCATTTCGTATATTGGCTATACCACCGTTGAGAAGAAAGTCAGTATCGGCAGTAAGCCATTGACACTCAACATAAAGCTGTATACCGAGTCGGAGCGGCTGTCGGAGGTGGAAGTCACTAGCGAACGCAAAGACCGTAACGTCACCGCCATGGCGATGAGTGTGCAGACCCTCGACATGATCACCATCAAGAAGATTCCCGCGCTGATGGGCGAAGTGGATGTCATCAAGAGCATCACATTGCTGCCTGGTGTGGTGTCGGCATCGGAAGGCTCGTCGGGCTTCAGTGTGCGCGGCGGCGCCACCGACCACAACCTTATCCTTTTGGACGGTGCCCCGATTTACAATGCTTCGCATTTCTTGGGCTTCTTCTCAGTGTTCAATAACGATGTCGTGAAAGACGCTACGCTATACAAAGGCGATATCCCTGCCAACTTTGGCGGACGCCTTTCTTCTGTGCTCGATGTGACGATGAAAGACGAGATGCCCAAACGCTTTGGCCTTCAGGGTGGTGTGGGTTTGGTGACCAGCCGCCTGATGCTTGAATCGCCCTTGTTCAATCATAAAACCTCCGTGATGGTGGCAGGCAGAACTACATACGCGGGTCTCGTGCTCCCCTTCGCTGGTAAGAACTTGAACAAGTCAAATATCTATTTCTATGATGTGAACGCCAAGGTGACTCAGTCGTTGGGCAAAAACGACCGTTTGTTCCTTTCTTTCTACCATGGCCACGACGAGTTCAACATGCAACAGATGATAGGTTTGGGTTACGGCAACACCAGTGCCACCTTGCGCTGGAGCCATATCTTTTCCGATAGGCTGACCTCCAACCTCTCGCTCATCGGCTCACGCTATCGTTACAGCATTGATTTGAACTACGAGCCATACGACTTTTCCATCAAGGCAGGCACCGATGCTGCCAGCCTCAATTACGACTTCTTCATGCATTGGAACGAAAAGCATGTGTCGAAGTTCGGCTTGACCACGGGATTCCAGTCTTATCTGCAAGGCGAGGTGGATGACCGCGGTGGTGCATTGTCGCAGTACCTCCAGATCGACCAGTCGATGTCGGTGGCACGCAAGGCCCTGGAACACGCTATCTATTTCTCGCATGACTACACACCCACACCGCGCCTCAGCTTCCGTGCAGGCTTGCGGTTGTCATGTTTCCAGAACATTGGTGCCGAGGACTTCTATGTCATTGACCCTATACTGTATTCCATCTCCGACACAATTCATTATGGTCCGGGCAAGGTGTTTAACACCGAAATCAACCCCGAACCCCGTGTGGCAGCCATGTATCAGGTGGATGAGCATTCTTCTGTCAAGGCATCGTATTCGCGCACGGTGCAATATGCCCAAGTGGCTTCGTCGGCGACGGGAGGCCTTCCCTTCGATGTTTGGTTCCCCGTTAGCCCGAACGTCAAACCGCAAAAATGCGACCAGTTTGCAGTGGGTTATTTCCGCAACTTCTTGAACGACGGCCTTGAGACCTCGGTGGAGGTGTTCTACAAGAACATGAAGAATGTCATCGACTTCAAGGACAACGCCATCACCTACGGCTATTTGTTGCTCGACGGCGAGCTGCGCACGGGCAAAGGACGTTCCTATGGCATTGAATTACTCGTCAGAAAGAATGTGGGCAAGTTCACGGGATGGATTTCCTACACCTATTGCCGTACTTTCCGCACCATTAAGGGCATCAGCCATGACCAGGAGTATCCTTCGCCTTACGACCGCCCCCACAATTTCGTCATCGTCGCCAACTATGACATCACGAAACGTATCAGCGTGGCCGCCAACTGGATTTACAACACAGGTCAGCCCGTCACCTTCCCGTGCGGACAATACACCATCAACGGCATGACCTACGCGGTGTATAACGGCTACCGCAATCAAAGCCGTTACCCTGACTATCACCGTCTCGACCTGTCGTTCACCTGTAAACTTGGCAAGCTGGACAACCGTCGTTGGCAACATGAAATCAACCTCTCGGTTTATAACGCCTATGCACGCCACAACACTTGGGCCATTACTTTCGACCAGGATAACAGCGGTGCCATGGTTACCAAGAACATGTATTTGTTCTCTGTAGTGCCTTCCATTTCCTATAACTTCAAATACTAATCGTGATGAAGAGAGGAATTGAAATATTGCTTATTGGCTTGATGATGATTGCTGCGGTGTCATGCACCGAAGAGTTCATCATTGACGTCGAGGAAGGCGAGCGCATGATTGGCGTGGAGGCATATTTTTCCAATGAGATGAAACAGCATGAAGTCGTTTTGAGCTATACTGCCGACTTCTACAATACGGATGAGATTCCAATGATTAGCGGCGCGACGGTTTTTGTCACCGATGGTGTGGATACCATACCTTACATTGAGGACCAAAACAACAAGGGCCACTATTTCACCGATGTGGTTGCGGGAAAGAAAAACACGGTTTATCGTCTTTGCATCGATGTCACCGATGCGGATGGCGAAGTGACACAGTTATCGTCGGAATGCCTTGTTCCCGACAATGTAGAATGTATCGACAGCCTGGTAATTAAGCCTTTCAATGGGGGAAATGATTCTATTCCTACCGTCTTTTTCGGCGATACGATTGAGTGGGTTTATCCTTATTTCCAAAGCCTTCCCGACCCCAATATCGTTTACATCCCCATAGTTTATAAGAACGACACGATTCTCAACGACACGCTGATGCAGCAGATGACCATACCCGTTGGCGGTTATGCTGGTTACTATATTAACGGACCCGAGATGCAAGCAGAAAACAAGGAAATCCCCGTTTTTTATTTCAGGAAGAAAGATCTCAAGGTCGGCGATCGTATCCGTCTTGACCTTCGCAGCATTCAACCCGAATATCTGTATTTCTATTACAGTGTGGCGATGTCGACGGGCAGTAACCCCATGATGGGTGCTCCCGCCAATGTGAATACCAACATCTATCCCACTGAGAAGGCCGTAGGCTGGTTCCTGACCGCCTCTTCCGTTTCGGTGGAAACGACTTTCGTTGACAACTATTTTAACACAGAATCGAGATGAAGAATAATATAATATATTGGTTGTCAGTGCTTTCTGTGTTGTTATTTTCTGCTTGTACAGAGGAGATCGTCATGGAGGTACCTGAGGGGAAGAAGCGGCCTGTCATAGAGGGCTATTTAACGGATGAGTTGAAAAGCCACGAGGTCATTCTAAGCTATTCTTCGGAGTTTTATTCCGACGACATGGAGATGATTTCGGGGGCAGAGGTGTTTTTGGTTGAAAGCAGGCAATACCAAGGACATGGAGACACGATATTTCTCTATGAACGTTCCGACCAGCCTGGTCATTACTTTACGGACTCTGTGGCTGGGACTAAAGGCCGTTGGTACCATTTGGAGGCTATAGTGCAGGAAAACACACTTTACGACACCCCAATCCGTATGTATGCTGATGCCAAAATGCCCAATAATGCGGACGGTATTGACTCGATAGGCTTATTGCCTTTGTTGAATGAAGAGGGAATTCCTTTTGTCGATGAGAAGGCCGCTGTTTGCATTTGTCCTTATTTCCAAGCCTTGTCAGACCCCGAGATTGTGTATAACGTGGAGTTGTATCTTAATGGCAGCCGTTTCAAGAATCGTCCTTCCAAATTGTTTCAGTTGTTCCAGATGCAAGGCTATGCTGGTTATTATTTCAACGGTCCTGAAATGTTGAACAACAACATTCCGATTCCCGTCGGCATCATGAACAAGTCCTATCTTCACGAAGGTGACCTTGTCAAGGTGAAACTGTTCAGCATCTCGAAAGATTACTTGTATTTCCTTATGGGCCAAAAGCTGGCTATAGGCGTGAATCCCGCCATGGGTGCTTTCCCCGCTATCACTACCAATGTGTTTTCAAACTGCGATGCCATTGGGTGGTTTGCCACCACGTCGGAGATAGAAGGAGAGGCGGTTTATCACGAATCGGCTTTTGAAGAGGAATAAGTGGAAACAACAAAGGTATAAGAAAAGGCGGCCTCGCAATGACGAGGTCGCCTTTATCATTTTCGGCAGGTTGGCGATTATTTCACGACCACCTTTTCCACATGGACTTGCGTGCCATTGGTGAGACGGATGAAGTAAATGCCTTTTGTCAGGCTTTCAACATTGATTTGTTCAGTGCCTTGGGCTTTGCCATTGGCCACAATCTGTCCCATGCCGTTGTACATCATATAGGTGAACTCGCTATCGCCACCGTTGATGTAAAGGATGCCATTGGTAGGATTCGGATAGAGGGCGAAAGTGTCGTCGCTTTCATCGATGCTGGTGAGGTCGACGATGACGCACTCAGGATTCGAGGTGCCTTCAGCATATTCGGCAATAACGCAGTAGGTGTAGTTGATAGCCAGGTCGGTTTCATCCACATAGGACGTTCTTGAAGTGCGTCCGATTTCGAGACCGTTACGCATAACGATGTAGTTTTCAGCATTTTCAGGAGCATCCCATGTCAGCGTGACGGATGCCATTTCAATTTCGGCGGTGAGGTTCTCGACAGGGGCGAAACCGGTGGTAGGTGTTGCACCACCAGCGCAGTTGCAGTCAAATTCATGCAACACGCCTCCGTTGGGGTTGCTGGCAGTGTAGATGGTTTCGCCAGATTCATACTTCACCGTGAAAGAGCATTCGTAGGTGTAGTTGCCTCTGATCCAAGTCAAGGTGACGTGGACACCATTGCCGATTTCAAGGCTTTCGGTCTGCGAATCGCCGTCCTCGATGGTAAGCTGGACATCGGGTGTGCCGTCGCTGAAGCTGAGCTTCAGGGCGTTGCCGTTCCAGCCGTCACCCCATGAGTCAGTCATTTCGACGATAACAACACATGAGTTCTTTAACACCATGGTGCCTTCGGCAATCAGCTCGTCGTCGGCTTGCAAGGTGAAGTTAATCTCGATTTGTTCTGTCTCCGGGCATTGCTCGTCAATGGCGATTTGGAAGGGGCAAACAGCAAGGCCTTCGGGGTCGATGGTGCCGATTTCAATGGTGTCAGTGAGGATGGTGACATGCTCGTTTTCGCTGGAGATGGTGGCAAAAGCATGAGTGGCCATGTAGTGACCGATGTTCTGGAAGTTGGCCACGAGGTTCACTTCTTCGCCAGGGGTGAAGCTACCGCTCCAATTGGCTCCAACATAGTCGAGGATGGCTTGACCTGCAGTGACGAAGACCTTGCCAGTCCAAGTGTTGGTGTTGTCGGTCATGGTGACGTCAATCTGGAAACGGGTGCCATCGATGACATGTCTGTCAATGATGAAGCTGAAAGCGTTTTCGAGTGTGACAGTTTCGTCGGCAGCTACCGCTTCTGCGGTGGCAGTGTCATTGATGAAGGTCAGCCTTGGGCTGGCACACGACAGGGAGATGGTCACAGGACCATCGGTCGGGTCGACACCCACATTCTTGAACGACAAGGAAAGGTCGGTCTCCTGATAGACGGCCGTGGAGTTGGGAGTGCTGCCGGTCACGCTGAGGTAGGGACCCTCGGCGGGGAGAACCTCTATAGGCATGATTTCGGTCACCTTGTTGTATCCAATTACCGTCAGGGTGGCGGTGCCCACTTCGTTCAACGGGGCGAAACTGAGGGTGCAGGTGCCATTTGAGATGTTGCTGCTGCAAAGGACTTCGCCATTCATTGTCAAGGTTGCGATGCCGAAAGCGGTGTTCTCTGCAGTCAATTCCATCGAGCTCATGCCCAGCATCAAAGCGGCAGGCGAGCAAGAGATGTTCATGCTGACGGGGTTGTCGGTGCGTACCATCAGGCTCGGGTCACCGAAGAGGATCCAAGTGTTGTGCGTGGCGCCGTTGTCGGAAGGAGCAGCGTCCAAGACGTACATGTTTCCGTTCAGTGAAGCGCCACCAAAGGTGTGGCAGTATTTGTCGCTTGACTTCCATTCGGTCAGGATGTCAACCATTTCGTCTTGTCCGTACATGGGCGGCTGCCAAGGCTGTGAAATCCAGCTGAACATACCACCAATGGCACCAGTGGGAGCACCCGTGTTATTGTTGGTGGCTCTCAGCCAAGCCTCACCGAAGCAAGTGCCGTCGAATTGGCCGTTGTTGCAAGCCACTGACCAGATGTAGGGCCATTTGTCATCATTCACCAAGGCATTGACGTGGCTATTGCTGTAGTTGGCAACGGCCCAGCTCGTTTGTGAACCGTGGTTGCAGTAGTTGATGATGCTGGCACCTGCGTTGACATCGTTGCTGATGGCGTTGGCGCTTGTGCCGCTACCCACACCACTGTATTGTTGCGTCACGGTTTCATAAGTGTAGTGTGACAAGGTGTCGCGGATAAAGTTCATGTGTACGTAGTCGGCTTCGCCAAAGTGTCCGTTACCGGCGCCTTCGTTGGCGGCGATACCGATACCCTTGTTGAGCCAAGTGAGACCTTCCGGCATGTCGCGCTCATAATACAATACCTTGTTGACATGGGTCTCCACATCATTGATGCTTTGCACCGAGAAACGGCCGACGAGGACTTCAAGGTAGTAGTCATTACCTTCCAGCTGGCCAAACCAGTTGTCGGAGCGTCCGTTGCTCATCGAGTGAGGCGTGATGTGGTTGTAGTCACCAACGAGGAGGATGTAACCCAGATAGTGGTCAGGATCGTTGTAGATGCCTTGGATATAGCTCTTGATCTGGGTATCATTGTTGCCGCCGGCTTCGGTCACGCTGACCATCGTGGTTGGACGGCCCGATTGGTTCTTCCAATCCACAAAGGGTTGCATGGCTTCCATGTATTGGTCGGCACAGATGACCAGCATTTCGCCATGGTCCTGAAGGAAGGTGTACTTGGCAGCGCTTTCAGCATAGTTGATGAAGCGGTGGCTGTAGGCAGCATCCATCTCAGCCGACATCTTGCTGTTGGCTTTGCGGGCTACCTTTTGGTTTACGCCATTGTCGCTTACTTTCTTCATGGCGATCGTCATGCCGTGGTAGACGCGCAAGGTCTTCGTCACAGGGTTGTAGGCGAAGGGACGCACCATAATGTTCTGGCCACGGAAGTCGCGAATGATGTAAGGCGTCTCCAGATAAGCTTGGGCAGCCGGATAGAAGGCGTTTTGGTTGTACATGCTTCCATAGGTGTAAGGCATGGTCTCAGGGTCGATCTGACGGCTTAAGTTGCCTTTGGAAGGTGCAATCTCGATGTTCTCGTAGTCGGTGTAAGTGCTTTTGACGACACTGACATTCATCTCGGCCATGTCGCCGATGATGGCGGGAACGGGGAATTGCGGGAGGTCGGGAGAACCGGCCTCGAGCATGGACGACATCTTCGGCACCGACACGATGTTCTGGATGCCGTTCTGGGTGTCCACGCTCGTCAGGTTGAATCCACCAAGCGTGAATTCAACAACGACCTCCTTCTCGCTGCTCGAAACCAACTTGACCTCGGGAGCGGAAGGTGTGCTCTTGTTAATGCTTGTCCATTGTTGGGCAAAAGTCATGGCTGACAATGCCACAAAAAGGAGTGAAAATAGTACTTTTTTCATGTGTAAATAGGTATAAGTTATGAGTGATTCAATTAAAGGTCGCAAAGGTACGATTTTTTTTTCTATGGCAGGGTGGTTTTTTATTATTTTCTGGCGACTTGCCGTTTTTTGTGTACTTTTGCCAGCTGAATTAAACTAAATGCATTATGGGATTTTTTCTGAGACTGATATTGACAGGATTAGGATGGGCGTTTGGTGGTCCTTTGGGCGGTATCATTGGCTATGCCATCGGTGCATTGTTTTCGGGTAACGGGCCGCGCGTCATCCGCTCCCAAGTGGAGGACACTTTTGGAAACACTGAGGAGAAACGTGACTTCAATGTGACCTTGTTGGTGCTCTCCGCCGCCGTGATGAAAGCCGACGGCAACGTGAAACGCTCGGAACTGGATTATGTGAAACGGTTCTTCCTGCAGAATTTCGGACAGGAACGCGCCGAGAATTATGTCAAGATGCTGCGAGAGATTCTCGAAAAAGAGTACAACCTATATGAAATCAGCCAACAGGTGGGTCGCTACATGGATTATTCCTCGCGCCTGCAATTGTTGCATTATCTGTTTGGCATTGCCGATGCCGACGGCAGAGTGTCGCCCGAGGAATTGAGCGTCATCAACACGATTTCCGACTATATGGGCATCACCAACAGCGACTTCCAGTCGGTGAAGGCCATGTTTATCAAGGAGACCGACAGTGCCTACAAGATTCTTGGTGTGGATGCCAATGCCACCGATGAGGAGGTGAAGAAGGCCTACCGCGAGATGGCCAAAAAGAATCACCCCGATTTGGTGAGCAACCTCGGCGAAGAGGTCAGGGAGGCTGCGGAGAAGAAATTCCAGGAAATCAACGCGGCCTACGAATCTATCAAGAAACAACGAGGTATCTAAACGAAAAAAGGCAGCCAGTCGGCTGCCTTTTTTCGTTTAAATGGATTAAGGTCATTATTCAACCACTACTTTTTCCATGCGGATTTGTGTGCCAGAGGTGAGGCGCAGGAAATAGACTCCCTTGGCCATGCCGTTGACATTGATCTGGGTGTTGCCAGAGGCTTTGCCTTCAGCGACCCTCTGTCCCATGCCGTTGTACATCTCGTAGGTGTACTCGGCGCTGCCGCCGTCGACAAACAAGGTGCCGTTGACGGGGTTGGGATAGACGGCGAAGTTGGCTTCATTCTCTTCGACATCGTCGAGGAACTCGATTTGGATGCACATAGGCACTGAGAAGTTGCCGTCCATTTCGGCGACCACGCAGTAGGTGTACACCATCTCGACATAAACCATGTCGGTGTAGGTATGTTCGGTGGTTTGGCCGATTTCAATGCCGTTACGATAGACGTGGTACACGATCTCGTCCTTGTTGTTCATGTTCCAGTAGAGGATGACCTCGTTGCCATTCAGCTCACCGGTGAGGTTGGTGACAGGATCAACACTGCTGGACGAACCGCTGTTGCAGTTGCAGTCGAACTGGAAGGACCATGAGGAGCTGAGGCTGCTGGCTTGCGTGATGACAGTGCCGTCTTCGTAGGAAACGGTGAATGAGCATTCGTATGTGTAGCTGCCGCTGACCCAGCTCAAGGTGACGTGAACGTTGAGGCCGATTTCGAGGGTGTATTCGGCGGCGTTGCCGTTGTCGATGGTCAGGTCTTGGGTGGGCGTGCCGTCGTTGAAAGCAACGCGGAGCTTGTTGCCGTTCCAGCCGTCACCATAAGAGTCGACGAGCGAGAAGATGACGTTGCAGGTGTTCTTAAGGGTGGCATTGCCTTCAGCGCTGAGGCCACCGTCGGCATTCAAGGTGAAGGTCAGCGGCAGTTGCTCCGTGCTGGGGCAGGAAGCGTCGATGGCGACATTGAACACACAGGTGGCAGTGCCGTCGGGATCGATGGTGCCCACCTCGTAGCTGTCGTTCACGAAGCTGACATATTCGCTCGTAGAAGCAATGGTGGCGATGGCGTTGGTGGCCATGTAGTGACCAACGTTCTTGAATGTAGCGGTGACGGTGAGGGTCTCACCAGGAGTAAAGCTACCCGCTTGGGCATCGACAAATTCAAGGATGGCTTCGCCGGCAGTGATGTAGGCTTTGCCTTCCCAAGTTTCGCTACCGCAAACAGCGGTGACGTTGACGGTGAAGCGTGTGCCGTCGGCAACGCCTTCAGCGATGCGGAAGCTGAAACCGTTCACGGTGGTGGTGGCTTCAGGAGCGAGGACATCGAACGAGCCAGTGTTTTCGATGATGGTCAATTCGTCGCTTTCGCTGGTCAGGGTGACGTTGGTGATACCGTTGGTGGCGTCAGTGCCAACATTCTTAAAGTTGATGCTTAAGTTGACATCTTCACCGACATGGACGTTGGTGGGATTGTAGCTGTCAACAGCAATGTAGGGACCTTCCAAAGCTGCGGCGGGAATGACTTGGATGTAAGGAATGCGCTGGGGAGCGGTCACGCAAATGGTGACGTCACCGGCAGAGGTGACAGGCTCAACGGGAACGTTGACCACGCCCGATTCATCGACAAGAGCAGTGCCATGAAGGACACCATCCTTGCTGATGGCCACGTAGGAACCTGGATCAGCACTCACTTCAAAGGTGCTCATGCCGATGGGGAAGATGGCCATGTGGCTGACGGTGTTTTCGGTGGGTTGCACGCGGAAAGGCATGACAGAACCATCACCCAAGGTGTGGTAGGCTTGCCAGTAATAAAGGGTGGCGCTGTGCATTTGGTATCCAAGGGCTTGGGCAGCATTGCCAGCAAGGCATCCGATGAAAAGGTAAGAGTTGACGGTGTGATATGCGTCGTCGCTCCAAATGGCGTCATACAGACCCATGGTGGTCTCTTCATAGGAAGGCATGGTACCGTCGGCACGGTTGGTGGCACCAACACCAAAGTAATAGTCGTTATACCAGGTGGTGTTCGGGCAAGAACCGATGTAGGCGTATGCGCCCTTGTTCTCAGCACGCACCATGGCTTCACCGAAGCAGGTGCCATAACCCCAGTCGCCAGATTGGCAGCAGTTACCGATGGCGAGGAAGTACTTGTGTTCGTTGGTCAGTTGGTTGACGTTGTTGACGTTGAATTCAGGACCGGCCCAGCTGGTTTGGCTGCCGTGAGCCGTGTAGTTGGCAAAGCCAACGCCAGTGCTCAGATAGCTGTAGCAATTGGTGTAAGTGCCATGGCTGAACTCATAGACGTTGTCGAAGCCGTGTTCGGTGTTGTAGTAGTAGTTGGTGGCGTACCAAATGGTAGGACGACCCACAGTGACACCATAGCCGCTGTCTTCACCGGCGATGAGGAGCACATTGTTCAGGTAGCTCGGGTCGGGCATGGTGTATTGTTCGTATTCCATGGCCTTGTTGATCATGGCCGTCATTTGGGCGGCGTTCGTAGCGGACAAACGGCTGTGGAACATGTCGGGGAACTCGTCGCCGTCAGCACTTGAATAGTAAAGGTCGGTCACGCAAGAGGTCTGGCTGCCAGTGGCAGAGGCGGGCACTTGGTCCTTGTCACCTAAGATCATGAGGAAGGTGGGGGCATCTTCGGCATACTTGCCTTGGATGAAGGTCTTGATGGCGGCAGCGGTGCTACCAATCTGGTCGGTGTAGTTCACGTCCAGATAGAAGCCCTTGATGGTCTTCCAAGCCAACCAGTCTTGGATGCAGTCTTCAAACATACGGTTGGCGACAATCAACATCTTCACGGGAGCCTGCCACAGGTCGGGGTGTTGGTCGTACACGTCGTCGCGCCAGTTGAACATCTGCTTGTAGATGCCAGCGAAGTAAGGGCTGAAGGTTCTGGCAAACTCGTTGTAAGAAGCCGACTTGTCATATTGGCCATAGCTCACTTCAACCTCGATGTCGTTGTAGACGCAGATGCTGTTGGTGGCGGCGTCATACTGGACGGGGTTGATGGTGAGGGCACCGATTTGGATGCCACGCATCGTGCCTTGGATTTGCACTTGAGCAATGGGACGATTGACAAAGCCCTTGGTGGCGTAGGCCTTCTCGCTGTAAGCGAAAGGAACGTCTTCAGGCTTTTGGTTCTTGTAAAGCAACTCCTGTTGGGGATAAATCGTGTTGATGCCATAGTCGGCAAGACGATAGGTGCTCGTGCTGTAGCTCTTTACCTTAACAGAAAGGTCTTCGACGCCGAAGGGGACAGCGATGAGTTTGTTGGCGACAGGCAAGGAAGGCTCGCCGATGTTGCCGGTAGGATAGGTGCCTTCCATGGTGATGCTGGAAAACACACCCTTTTCGGTGTTGACTTCAGTGGCATCGATGCTGCTGAAGGAGAAGGTGGCGGTGAAACCGTCATTGGTCACATTGACGCATTGTTGCGCCGACTTGGCTCTGCCCAGTTCGATGTGCCCTTGGGCCATCACTTGCGAGCCAAACAACATTCCCATCAAAAGGAACATTGCGGAAATGATACTGAATCTCTTCATTGGTTGAATTTTAGTTGTTTATAGAATAATTGTTGATGTCCGATTTCAACGGTTACAAACGGCAAAAATAGCATTTTTTCCCATAGGGCAAGGATTAATCTTGAAAAAACTATTTCCCTTTTAGGATACTTTTGTACTGTTTCTCATTCCCAAGGACTTCCAAAGCTTTTTGTATGCCAGGGTCGGTGTCGGCCATCACCTGGTAGTACATGCCTGTCTCCCAGACGTTTCGGGCGATGAGGGCTTTCATCTGAAGAAGGAGGAATTTCTCGGAACGGGCAAACTGCTCCTCGTTCCATTCCACCTTGGCTTCCTCGGCGGCTTTTTTCAGCCCTTCAACGAGGTCCTTGCCGATGGTGAAGTCTTTATTGAAGCGTTCAAAATCAACATATTGTGCCTTGATGTTGTCGCGGTGCTTCAAGGCATAGTCGGTGGTGAAGCGGTTCAAGGCACCCTTGCGGACGAGGTTGGTGTAGAGCTTGCTGTTGTAGGCCGTGTCGACGGGGATGAAGATGTCGGGCATGATGCCGCCACCGCCGTAAACTGTGCGCCCGCCGTCGGTCTTGAACTTCAGCGAGTCAGGGAAGTGGATGCTGTCGGCATGGTAGTATTCGCCGTGTTTGAGGCGTTTTTCCATCTCCTTGGCGTAGTCTTCCACACCCTTTTCATAAGGGCGTTGGATACAACGTCCCGAAGGCGTGTGGTAGCGCGAGGTGGTCAGACGAATTTGTGCGCCGTCGGGAAGGTTGAAAGGTCTTTGAACCAAACCCTTACCAAACGAACGTCTTCCGATGACCACACCGCGGTCGTGGTCTTGGATGGCACCTGATAGAATCTCACTGGCCGAGGCTGAGCCTTCGTCGATAAGGACGACGAGCTTGCCCGTAGTGTAAAGCCCAGCAGCAGTGCTCCTCCATTCCTGACGGGGTGAGTGGATGCCTTCGGTGAAAACGATGAGTTTGTTCTCGGTGATGAACTGGTCTACCATCTCGATGGCGGTGTTGAGGTAGCCGCCCGTGTTGCCACGCAGATCGAAGATGAGTGACTCCATGCCTTGGGCTTGCAGCTTGGCGAAGGCTTCCTTGAACTCTTGTGCCGATTCTTGTGCGAAACGGTCGAGTTTGATGTAGCCGACATGGTTGTCAAGCATATAGACGGCGTTGATGCTGTTCAACGGGATTTTGTCGCGGATGATTTCAAAATCAATGAGTTCGGGGTCGCTGCCGCGTTTCACGCTCACGGTCACCTTGGTGCCTTTCTTGCCGCGCAGGTGCTTCTGCACATATTCGTTGTCGACCTTCTTGCCGACGGATTCCTCGCCATCGATCTTGATGAATTGGTCACCGGCCATGATGCCTACCTTCTCGGAGGGACCGCCTGCCGTGGGGCTGATGACGGTGATGGTGTCGCGGATGAGCTGGAAGGTCACGCCGATGCCTTCAAAACTGCCCACGAGAGGCTCGTTGGCCTTCTCCACGTCCTTTTTGGAAATGTAGGCCGAGTGCGGGTCGAGTTCTTTCAGTGCCGCGATGATGGCGTCTTCCGTCACCTTGTCTATATTAGCCGTGTCGACGTAAAAGTTCTCAATGAGATAAAGCGTCGTGGCCAGTTTTTGGGAGTTCATCTGCCCTTTCGATTGGGGCTGTTGGGCTGTTGCCGCCATTGCAATGAAACAGGCAATAGCCAAAAAAAACATTTTCAATGATTTCATGGGTTGAAATGGATTTTTAGGGGCGCAAAGATAATGAAAAATGACAATTTATTGTCTCAAAATCTCAAAAGTATTGTCTTCGTTCAGCTTGATGATGGTCGAGCTTTTGGGCTTGCAGAAGCTGTCGTGGTAGAGCTGCACCACATAATCCACCGAGTTTTTGATTTCATCGCAGATATCGCTGAAAATCATCGATGAAGGTTGTCCGGTTAAGTTAGCCGATGTCGAGGTGATCGGCTTGCCGAGTCGGCGGATGACTTCCTTGCAGAACTCGTTGTCGACCACGCGGATGCAGATGCTCTTGTCGTCGGAAACGGCCTTGGCCAAGTTCTTGCTTTCGGGATAGATGATGCTCAGCGGACTTTTG
>CADAPW010000030.1 GCA_902789915.1 uncultured Bacteroidia bacterium
CAGGATCTCCTTGAAGACAATAATCACTCTCAACGACCTCACATTCATCATCGCTTTCTTCATTGGGGTCGTAATCATCCCATTCCGCGAGGTCGTATAGTTCTTTTGCCTGTTTTTTGTTAATGAAGACGCCATGCTCCTCGTTGCCGTAAGCATAATGGTGAGCCAAGTACAAGGCTGCATCTTTATCGCCTTTTTGAACCATTTCCCAAAGACGGTCAATGTTATTCAATGCATCAGTGGCATGTACATCGCCTCGGTCGCTGAGTTCTTGAAGGATAGGAAAGAGGTCGTGATTAGAAAAGCCACTCGTTTCGTGCCAAAAAGCATTCAGGTCTTCAATATTGGCTTCTTTTGCCCCATTGCAGATTTGTTTAAGGATTTCTTTTTCCTCGTCGGCGGGTTCTTCGGCCAACAATTCTCTGCGCTCCACAGATACTATTTCGCCAGTGTCCTCATTTTCAAAATCATCCATCCAGAAACGGAATCTCTTTCTTTGGAGTTCGGCGAATTGCTCGACAAGCTTGTGGATTTGTTCTTTTACGGCTTCTTCCAAACACTGCCGCATCATCGAAACAGCATGTTTTTTGAAGTCAATGTTGCTGTCAAGGTCATAGGTCAGTGCTGCATTTTTCAAACCATCAACACCAATGGAAATCAGTTCTTCTAGCTTCAGTCCGCGATTCTGATATTGTGCGGCCAAGGCAACCACAAACCTCATGTTCGATTGGCTCAGCTGTTCCATCTCGTCGCAGTCAGAGCCTTTTTCACGAATGGCTTTGAGTAGTTCCAATTCCTGGTCTGCGCTCAATAGAGGCGCGTGGCCAATCTCTTGTAGGAATTTGTCTAAGTTTTCAATTTTCATGGTTTTTCAGTTTTATCATTGTTTTTGAAAAGTTGATTATTGATGCGTTCCAAAGGGCGTTGTTTTAATTCTATAGAAAGGTTTATACACTTTTTAAACCTCAGACGAAACAAAAACTCAGGCAGCAAGAGCCAAAGGCTCCTGCTGCTGGACTTTGGTGAGGTGGTTGGTCTTGATGAAGTCCTTGATGAACTTTTCGAGGTCTTTGGGTTTGAGTCCAAAGAGTGTGATGATGTAGAGGCCATTTTCTTCTGTGATGGTGTTGTGGATTTTGTTTTTCTTGATGAAACGACGGATTTGGGTGAATTGCTTTTCTGAGGAGGTTTTGATGGTTGTGTTCATAAGGATGTTGTTTTAAGGGGTTAGGCCTTAAAATAGTTCTTTTTTGCCGAAAATTTGAAGATTGGGGCAAAAATATTTTTCAAAACAGTTTTATTCGAACTCTTGAATCGTTTCAAAACCGCACCACGGCTTGGCTTTTTCAAAGGCTTGGCGGCTGTCTTTTGGCACAAAGAGGCGGTCGCACCAATTTGAAGGCCAGCCCGTCGACTCGTCGATGAGCATCTCCACCTGGCATTGAGCAGGGTCGGTGAAATGGACGTAGATGTCCCTTCCCTCGTAGGGGCCGTCATCGAAGGCCAAGCCAAGCTTGCGCAAAGAGGCTGGCAGGTGAACCTCTGTGAGGCTGGTGCATTCGTCGAAAGCACCGCTGCCAATCTCTATTACCGAGTCAGGGATGACAACTTTGGTCAGGTTGGCGCAGGCGCAGAAGGCTTCCTTGCCGATTTTCTTCACCGAATCAGGGATGACGACTTCCATCAGTTCCTCGCAGCAACAGAATGCCTGCTCGCCGATTTCAGTCACCATATCAGGGATGGCTTCGCCCGCGGTACCATGTACTAATACGTTGCCTTCAATAACCATCTCTTTGGCTTCTTCAGCAACTGCATCCCGGTGTGCCATCATGGCTTCAAAATCGGCATGGGCTTGCGCTGTCCGTTGCTTCTTGATCCGCATAGCTTTAGGCCAAACGAACGGCAAAATGAAAGGCCAGAAAAGGACACGCCAAACACTCCATTTTTCAGAGGATTCACTGCCGTATTTAGCATCGAAATAGTTTCTGTTCATCCAAAGGACGATGAAGACGCCGCCGATGATATAGACGGACAAGATGAGGACAAAAAGATAATCGTTCATATTGATGCTGTTTTAGTTGAAAACAGCATAATATAATACGATTCGTCCGAAAATTCGTAAATCGGGGCAAAAAAAGTTTAAAAACGGCATCCCAAGACCTTTTTACTACAGGATAAGAAGGATGCCTGCCAGCCTCCGGCCTCATGAAGGGGCTATCTAAAGCTGGTTCTGTTATAGGTCAATATATCCTTATCATTTTATTGTCTTCCTCTGACTCCATCAGTCCGCTAATATTAGGTTTTGTTGGGTCAGGGGAGTTGTTGACTGCTTCCCAAAGGCTGTCATAGGATGATTCTCCGTTTTTGAGCGTGCCAGCAATGTCGAGGAACGACCATGTAGAATGACGGCCTTCCTTGGAATAGCAATCCATCACATGGAAATCGGTTCTTTCGCCAAAGCCCTCGATGACTTGTTCCAGCTTACGGAAGCCCTCAACGCTATCCTGCGCAATGTCTAAGGCATCCACTTTGCCGAAGGCTTCAAACAAGTCAGCCAACGCAATCTTCGCATTATCCACGCCATCTTGGTCTTGCTCATTGTCACAAGAGGCTAATTCGTGGCACAGACGATTCACTTGTTTCCCAATGTAATGGGCGAAGCCGTAAAGCGATCGCACTTTGAGGTAGTTTAATAACATTGAACGCTTTTTATAAAGCGGCATCAGTTCCACCGTCATTTCCTGCCAGATTCCGGCAATCTGAAGGCATCGTTGGGCCAAGTCCCAAATCTCAGGATGGTCAATTTCGACGATTTCTTTGTAAGTGTAGGGCAATCTTTTGCCAAGGTCATCAATGGTCAGCATAATTGAAATGTTTTATTGGTTTATTTGGTATTAAGAAACTATGCGGCGGCAATTCAATAAAAAAGACTCTACGCAGCAAGAGCCAAATGCTCCTGCTGCTGAACTTTGGTAAGGTGATTGGTCTTGATGAAGTCCTTGATGAACTTTTCGAGGTCTTTGGGTTTGAGTCCAAAGAGTGTGATGATGTAGAGACCTTTTTCTTCGGTGATGGTGTTGTAAATCTTGTTTTTCTTGACGAAACGACGAATTTGTGTGAATTGCTTTTCTGAGGAGGTTTTGATGGTGGTGTTCATAAGGATATTGTTTTAAGGGGTTAGGCCTTAAAATAGTTCTTTTTTGCCGAAAATTTGTAAATCGGGGCAAAAATATTTTTCAAAACCACTTATTGCACCACTTCTTTCAACTTCTCCCAAACCTTCACCATAGCCCAGGTGTCAAGCTCGCAATAGCGGAGCAGGGCTATCTTTCTTTGCCTACTGAGAGTTTATCTTTAAACTCAGGCAAGGTCATTGCGTGTTTGATAAACGCCTCAGTATCCCTTTTGTTCCACTTCAGCAGTAGTGTAGCATATTTGGGAGGAAAAGTCATTGAAGGAGTTAGAAGAATATCATGTCTGCCACTCCAATCTATATCCCTGTACGTAAAAGTAGCAGGTATTTGCTTCTGAATCCCCGATTCAGTTGCAAACATGTAGTTTTCCCTTTGTATAAAAAGATGCTTATACTGTTCCCCAGAATGTTTCCTGGAATCATAGTAATGGTTGAGTTGGATGGGGAACATATCGTTCAACTCTTTAATCTTTACAGGTCTCTCTTGAAGCGTCACCCAAATTTGCGCTATACACAAGACTTTATAGGTATTATTCAATGGTTTACAACTAATAGATTTGCCATCGTAACAAATCATGTCTTTTGAGAAAGACTTACTTTGGGGATTACGTTCTTTTTCCATTTTTAATATTACTTGTCTTTAATATTGTCACATTTCGCTAAAAATACAATTTACTTGGCCACTTCTTTCAATTTCTCCCAAACCTTCACCATCGCCCAAGTGTCAAGCTCGCAATAGCGGAGCAGGGCTTCACGGCTGGCTGCAACCTCATTTTGAATGGCTTGGATTTCTGAGAGTTTCATTAAAGAATCGGAAAGTACCAACGAGCCGTCTTTCTCTTTTTGAAGTCCTAGCTTGGGTATTCTCAGTTGTAATTCGGTCAGTTTTGGGAAGAGTGTCATCGCATTGCCACCGTTTTGGCAACGTTCATCGAGGTTGTGGTAATTGAGTTCGGGGTCGTCGGGGAAGAGCGCGGGCAACACGCTCTTGATGCTGAACGAGCCACCCATGGCGGGAACGTAATAGTAGCCGCTCTGGAATGGCGTGAGCAGGTCTTGAATATGCTCTTGGATGTTCATCAGATGAACGGCGAGGTCGGGATACATCGCAGCCAGTTCCTTGATGCGACCGCACTCGAAGCCTTTGTTGTAGGCCAGGGTGCAGACGTTCATCGGGATGTCCTTGCAAAGTTGCTCTGCCACGGCGCGACGCGGGTCGGTGCCATCGCTGGGTGCCAGAAACTCCTTGTGTTGGTAGGGTGCTGTGGCACTCTCCTTGATGTGGAGCGAGTACTGGAAGGTAATCTGTTGGTATGGCTTCTGTCCGTCAAATTGGGGAATGGCCTGCTGCAAGGTCTCAAAGTCAAGGAAATAGAGAGGATAGCTTAGATTGGAAAGGAACTCGCGGATGCCATTGACATTGATGTATTCCTTTTGTTTCAGCGTACACTCCACCTGCATCTGTTGCTTGTCGCTCAGCTTCTCTGATCGCAATGCATCGAAAGTAATGCGTCCAGCATGATAGTGTTCCAGCTTCTTCGAGAAGTTCATACGATACAGGTCGAAAACGGTAGGCTCGTCCTGTGACACGCCATGCCGACGTTTGCAGTAGTCGAAGAAAGCGCAGGTGTATGGTTTCATGCAGTGTTCGGAAAGGTCGTAGTCAGGCTCGTCTTTCATACCTAAAACCTTCAAGGCTTGGCTGCTCTGTGCAGGCACTTTCAGGTATTCGTTTTTGACCAAGTCGTGCATGTCGATGATGACAAACAGGCTCTTGATATCCAGCTCGCCATGCCTTACATAGCTGCTGTTGAGGCACACCAAATAAGTGTTGACGACCTTGACACCGCATTGTGTAAGCACCCACTTTTGATAGGCGATGTCGGGCGCATATTTCTCCAACTTCGTTTCCTCTCCATCACACTCTGGGAAGCTGCTGCTCTTCACCTCGTAGATGTCCCATCCGTCGCCGTTGCGGCGCAGAATGTCGACGGCGCAGTAATGGCCTTCGAGGGCGAAGGAGGCTTCGCAGATGTTGTCCACACCTTGTTCCATGTACTGTTGCGTCAATTCGCACATCTTGTTCAAGTCGAGGCTGCCATCGACATTATGGGTGGTCACTTCCTTGTAGGGGCCGAAGAGTCCCATGGCGAGGTCGCCCACCTCGTTACCTTGCTCGAAGCGGGCTTGCAAAGCAGGGTCGTCTTTGGCTTCCTCGGGTTGATACACCTTCAGCCAGAGGTTCTTTGGGCATTGGCAGAAGGCCGTGTAGCGGGATTTGGAGAGGCTCTTGCTCATCATAATAGTATTTTTCCTAAAAACGACGAAAAAAACAGTTTTATAAAAACATTTTCATCTAATTAAATGACTATGGTATGTAAAAGCATTTCCATAAGGATTCCATCCCTTGCCATTGACATCAAAACAAGGATCGCCGTCTAATGGTTTCAGTATGTCAATGTAGTTGTGTAGCCCAGCAGCCTTAAATCCTTTCTTTTTCACAATCTTGCCGGATTTGTCCGGACAATCTCTTGTTTCAAAACTAATATCATTAGCAGAAAAAACATACTCAATCAAATCATTATTCCCAATACAAACAATCCAATCAACTGACTTTAAACTCGCTTGTCCAAATTTCCACCATCCAATATAGCCATTTTGAATTCCAGGACGATTAAGCACATATAATATGTCTTTCTTTGAGCCAAGTTTATCCGCGATTTCTTCACTTTTAAGATAAACCTTTCGGCCGTATTCTTTATTTATTTGCTCAACTGTCATAGGTTTAACCACCATAGTCCCAGCAGTAAGCCTATTATTATATGTAGATGCTATATTTGTCAGATTATTCTCATACACTATTTCATCCTGATTGATTGTAAACAACAATGCTCCGTAATCAGCCATTTGCCGATAGATGTTTTCCATGGTATCCAGTTGATTATCGGGAACTTGATGTGCTAAGATTACAATCTCAAGATCTCTATTAGATGCAAAATAATTAATCATTTCAGCTTTCTTCACATTTGATGTTCCTCGTCCAACCAAATACCCTTTTGCTTCTTCCCTGTGTTGAAAACATCTATTATTACCTGAGCTAGCTTGTCCTACATATTTTATTATGTATGTGGAGCCATACACTGGAACAGCCAACCCATAGACATAATTGCCAATTTTGCTCGTGTCTGTTGTTTTATTCCACATAGTATTTCCGCGATTGCCCTTTACCTCGCGAGGTTTTATAGGTTTATTATTAGTATTAAACAATATCTTCCTCAAAAGTTCCAAGCACTTGTCAGGATCTGAAGGATAGCAGGGATAAACCATCTGCTTGTATTGTTTCACAAATTCGTCTTCCTCATCTATATCTCCAAGCCTTTCAGCATATTTATTGATCCAGTCAAAAGCCTCGTCTTCTGAAAGCTTTTCAAAAAGATGGAGTCCAAAGCCATAGGCAGGAAGGTCGCCAGTGGTTTTTTGCTTTTCGCCAATAGATTTCTTTGTCCATTTAAATATTTCTGACCATTCATCACCATACATTTTTTCCATCACCCTAAGAAACACCAAAGTGCTAAATTCAGTCATTGCCTCCTCAATTTCCCTTATGTAATTACACTCAGCTTGTTTTTGCTCGGTGACATAATGGAAATAGGCATGGAACAATTCGTGAATGTAAGTAGATAGTACGCCGTTATATGTCGGTTTCCCACAAGCATTGTCGATGTTATTCCAGTACAATACAACTTTTTTCAAGTCAGGCAAATATTCCCCCAATATCGGATATGAATAGGTATAATTATCACTACCTTCTTCTTTCTTCCAGCCATGCAACAATCGACAATCTCCATTTTCAATGCTACATCTAACGCATAACTCTTTTTTTGGGCAATTTTTGGCGAGTCTCTTTTTCAATTCTTCAAACTCACTCTCAGTCATTTCCGCTGAACGACATTTTCTTTCTTTGGATACTTCAACACGTTTGGCATCACTTTCCTCACCTTGTGAATTAACAGACCCCAAAAAAATTTCATATATATTTACAAAATTCAATTCTCTTATCTCACCAAGACCGTTCTCATACATTTCATTAATCAGATAACATTCAACGTCATCATCTTCGTGCGGATATTGACGAAAAGGACGATGATGATAATTAGTTTTTTTTGTAAGCAAATATAGTAAAAAGTTCATTTGTTAAAGCGATTCCCCTTTACCTCGCGAGGTTTTTAAAGATTAGTATGATTCAATTTGACCCTGCAAATATAGAAACTTTTGTTTCAAAATTCAAAACCGATCCTCAAATTGTTTAAAAAGCTGATAATAAGCCTTCATGTTTTCCAACTCGTACCACGCTCTCTCCATAGACGGACGAGCATCGAGGTCGTAAATTTTTGCATTGGGTATCGCAAGCAAGAAAGGCGAATGGGTGGCGATGACAAACTGGGTATCCAATCGTGCCAGCAATTCGATATGCTGGGCCAGTTGCTGCTGAAAAGCAGGAGCCATGGAGTTCTCAGGCTCATCAAGCAGATAGAACGACTCGTCAAAAAGATGTTCTTTGAAATACTCCAAAGCCGTTTCCCCATTGGAGAAGGCTTCGTTGTTGTTTCCCAACGCCAATCGGGCTTGTTGGAAGGCAGTGTATCGGCTCAGGAGGGCATAATCCGCCGCTTTCACCGACTCGGGATCCGTCAGTGCTTTTTCATACAACCTCTTACTTATTCCATAATCTCTCAACACATTATCAGAAAGGACGTCCTTCTTAATTTCAGCGTATAGTTTCCGTTGTCTGGCTATTTTCACCATAATATCCTCGCTTCGGATAAACGAACTGTCTTCTGGAAGCCCCTCATCATCAATACTTGAGGAACATTTTTTCACGTATCCTTCGAAATACTCATTGTCGTTGCCTAACGTCATTTTCTTAAGGTCAAGATGCCTAGCCAAGACATTTAGCAGTGTGGACTTGCCACTACCATTGTTGCCATATAGGATGGTGATGGGAGCAAAATCGACATGCTCCAACATCATCGGATAGACAACACGATAGGGATAAACGTGTCTGTTTTCCAGACAGGGGAAGAAATGTTGCAAATACGTACTCATTGTCGTTTCGTATTTTATTGTTACAGCATAATATAGATACTTTTTGGCAAAAAATTCAAAAAAAGTGGCGCCATCCCATAAAAGATCTGCGCCACATTTATCAGTATAGCCCAATTCTTACTTCTCAGGCTTCTTCCCTGCTGGCAATTCCATAGCAAGTCTGGCCTTCAGCAGCGCAGTGATACGGGCGGAGACAGGACGTGTTGGAGGGAAGACCTTATAACACTGTGGATGATAGTGTACCCCCTTTTCTCCATCCACGGGATAGACAAGGTAGCAGTCATCGCTTTCGTTGAGGAATTGGCAAGGATGTTCACATTCTTCTTCGTTCTCTTCCAAGTAACGGTAATACTCTTTGGTCATCGGTAAGCCTCCAATAATCACTAGTTCAGCAACGCCGTCGTCAACGACCTCGACGATGTCCCCAACCTTGAAACGGATATCTTCTGTTTTACGGCCACGATACCATCCGAATTCATCCAGCGCAACAAAATCACTCAATTTACCATCAGCAGTGAATGAATAACACTTGCAAGGACGCTCGTTCCAATAAAACGAAGAGGGCTTGTCATGAACCAACAACTCAAATAAAAAATAGCCGAGACAATCGTCGTGATAGTCCAACCCTCTCGCCTCATAATTCTTTTTCTCTGTTTCCAAAAGCTCGCGCATCGCCTCCTCCCCATGCTCTTTGGTGTCGTAAAAGCCAACACGCTGCAAACTGATCCGGCGTCGAGGATAGCGACGGCCATCTAGACAAATCTGTTGCACTTCATAAACGGGAAAAGACTTGACGACAGCATTCAACACATCTTTTTTCGTTTTCATTTTTAGAGTAATTTAAAGTGTCCTTGGTGTGTGGTGTTTTCCTTTTCCATAGGTATCTCGAGCTTAGAAGATCAGGATAATATAGAATCTTTTTGCTGAAAATTCAGAAATGGCAACAAAATTATTAGCCTCGACAGGGCATCACTAAAACTCTTTTTGTTCGGCATAGAATGATTTGCAGTTTTTCCAAATATCACCGTAATCGCTATGTCTGACAACCAAGTCGGACAGGCATAGTTCCTCATCCAACGAACCTCCATGCCGGACAGCATGACAAAGCATTCTGTCTGTTTCTTTGTTGTGGGTAATCTTTATTCTGCGAAACATGACATCAGGGAAGGTTTTGACTAAGGTCTGGATTGTCTCATAAGCTTTCCCCGCATAGCAATAGTCATCTTCTTCGTCGTGCAATCCAACGCTGTTGGCATACCACCAAAAAGATTGAGAATCGGGGAGCGGCTGGAAAATATTCTCATCGTCGAAATAGTCCGTCGGGTTATACTCCGACCTCCAATAGTCGTAAACCTTTCGGTAATCATTTTCGTTCTCAACCACGAGCAGGAACGAGTCGCCGTGTGAGCCATTTGTCGATATTTCATTGGGACGCCCCTTGCTTTCAGCATACTCCTGTTGGATTCTGTGCGATGGGTTGTTGACATTCCAAAAATGGACTAAAACCTGCCAGTTGGTATAGCCCTCAAATGACGGGTTTTTCATGTCTAACCATTTGCGGACTTCCCTGCGGACTCTGGATAATACCTGAAAACCCACAAATACTGTCACTTCCCTACGCCACACATTCAGTTTGTGAATATCCTTGATATACACCTCTAATTCCATCCGTTGGGACTTGCTGTCGCTCAGTTTTCCGTAATTCCTCGCTCCCACTCGTATATGGAAATGCGGAGTGTTGGCGGAAAGTTCATCGTCCTCTTCTCCATCGATCACTATCTCAACGCCGTCAGGAAGTCCTGCCATTGGCCTTGAAATGAAGCATCGCTCATAATGGCCATCCACAATATGTGTGCGGTGGATGTGCTCCAATTCACGGCATTGGTCGAGAATCAATTCAATCGCTTTCTTTTTCCTCGTCATTGCCAACTTTGATATAGAGCTGTTCTAAATTCTCGAACGAAAGGTGAGCAATGGCCTCCTCCTGCAACTCTCTAGTCATTTTGCCCTCGACACCATAGGCTTCTTGGTAAACGGCGACAAGCCTCTTGATAAAGACACTCGGCGACTCGAGGTGGTTGTAGGTCTTGAGGAGTTCCCTTACCTTTCCGTCATAGACGGCATCCAGCCCTGTTCTCGGCCTGGGGAGTTCTATTGCATGTGGATCAGTATTCATATTATATATTTATTGGTTTCGACATAATTATAGAAACTTTTTGCCGAAAATTCAAAAATTACAGGAAAAAAAGTTCTCCTTTCGTCAGCAATGGCGCACGGCCGATCTCTTGTGGGAATTTGTCTAAGTTTTCAATTTCCATCATTTCTTCGCTTTAATCTTGATGTTCCCCTCAATGATGCTTCGGATAATGCGGGTTTGCAACCGTTCCAGTTCCTCGGCAATCATCTTTCAAGCCTTATCTTCAAATTGTGGCTGACACAATGATTCGTAATTATTCCTCCTCCAATGCCAACAATTCCGGATGCTCTTCAACAACATTGAAGGCTTCGTCACTTTCTTCCAAATAACGAATGAGAACCTCTTTGGTCTCCAAGTCTTCTATTGCGTTTATTTCACTGAAGTCGCGCCACTCTTCTTCTTCCTCTTCGTATTCATCGGAAGATTCATCCCATACTTGCACGCGCATCTTCAGTTCATCGTCGATGATGGCCAAACGACAAATCCAATACTCCATCTCGCCATCCTCACGAGAAAAAGTGTAATACCGTTGTTCATCATAGTCTCTATAGTTTTCCTCAAATTCGGGGAAGTATTCCCCCATCGACTCATCATAAAGGATAATCTCTTTAACATCATGACTCTTCATGATGTCCATAATCTGTTCAGCATACAAATGGTTTAATTTTGCCACAACTGCTTTTGTTGCCTCATCACATTCCTTGTACTCTTCGATGAGGGCTTCTTTTTGGTTTAGAAAAACTTTTTTCATTATTGATGATTTTATAGTTATTAATAACGATATTATATATTATGGACTTGTTATTTGTTTCTGAGGATTCAGTCTTATTGAAATAATAACATATGCAAAAATACAACTATTATTTTAGTTCTCAAAGTGTTTTTTGCCGTATTTATGTATCAAACACTTAAAAGCATTAAAACCCAATCCTCTTTCGGGTAATGTTATTGTTCAGCTGATCGCAGCGGCAGTAGTCTTCCAGGATGGGAAGCATCTCGGTGTCGTTGCCGTAGAGGATGCTGTTGATGGCGTGCTTGCGGGCCACGTTCTCGATTTGGCCGCCGCTGAAGTCGAAATGCTCGGCCAAAGTGGTGGCATCGGCATTAGAAAGCTCGGGGATCATCTGCTGCCAGATCTTGCCGCGCACCGTGGCATCGGGCTTGTCGAACCTAATCTTGTAGAGGAAACGTCGCTCGAAGGCGCTGTCGAGGTTCTCGGTGAGGTTGGTGGTGGCAATCATGATGCCGTCCAAGGTCTCCATCTCCTGCAGGATGATGTTCTGGATGGTGTTTTCCATCTTGTCCACTGCGTTTTCAGCGCCTGCCTTGCGGATGCCAATGATGGCGTCAGCCTCGTTGAAGAGCAAGATGGGGGCTTTTTCGGCACGCTGCACGAGGCTGCGGTAACGGTCGAAGAGGGCCTTGATGTTCTTCTCGGAGTCGCCCACCCACTTGCTCTTGATGCTCGGCACGTCAACGGTCATGATGGAGCGTCCCGTAAGGCGGGCCAGCTGATAGACGGTCTCGGTCTTTCCCGTGCCCGGACCGCCATGGAACAGGCAGGTGAAGCACTGGCGGAAACCGCGCTGCTGCATACGCTCGTGGATTCTGGCATATTGCTCCGGCTCAAAGAAACGGTTGAGTTCATCCACCTGATGCTGAACGGTCTCAGTGTAGAACATGGTCTTGGGCGTGAGTTGGTCAGGCTTAATCACATCGGCGAGGTGTTCCTCCGTGGTGGTAATTTTCAGTTCGGCCAGCAAATCACGCTTGGCTTCCTCTGTCAGTTTGAATTGCGTATTGTTGACAATGCCATCCTCGCAGCGGAACTCGATAAGTTTGGCCGTTTGAAGCGTGTGACCGTCGCTGCGCAAAGCGGCCTTGGCATTGTTGAAGTCGGCGGTGCTGTAGAAGACGTTTTCCATCTGGTTGAAACGGATGTCGTTGTCGTCGTTGCAGATGAGATAATAGCAGAACTTGATTAGGAGGAGTTCGTCAGTTTCATCAAGACGGAGTTGCTTCACCTTTTGTCCGAAGGCCACCTTTGGGTTGTCGTCAAACAGCTTGTGAATCTCTTCGATTAGTTCCTTAGGACCGATGGCATCGTCGTTGAGGTCGTCGAACCATTGGTTTAGCACCTCAAACATGCCAGCACAGTCAAGGCCTTTGTGGACGGGCAGCTGATACACTTCGTTGTGCTTGAGGCAACGGATGACGGCAGCAGGCACGTCAAAGTCGTCCTCATCCTTGACGTCACGGTAGCGCAGCAAGCGGCGGTGCACAAGCGCATCGATGTCTTTAGCAAAAGCCAGCACGGCGATGTTGCTGAGGTCAAGATGGCGGGCCAAGTCATGGTAGTCTACGCGGTTGGGACCTTCGTCCATGCAGATGGCAAAAATGACAGCCTGTCGCTCGCTGATGCCGTACTGCTCGGCGAGGAATTTGATTTCGGGCGAAGAGGCTTTCAAGAAGTCGGCGCTCATCTTGGAGTCTTTAGAGCTTACGGCTACGGTCTCGATGGCCTGAAGGAGAGTAAGGTTTTGCTTTTTACGGGTCTTGGTGGTGAAGTTTTTCTTTTCCATTATGTATCCTTAAGTTTAGTGGTTTAGGATACTTATTGTAACTTTTTGCCGAAAATTCATGGATTCGGGCAAAAAAAATTCAAAACGCCATCTTCAGACCATATATAAAGATTAGAAGATGGTTGTTTATATTTCTCTTTCTTTCTGTAAATGAATCAAATAGTTCACCCTTTCAACGGACACTCCGCCGAACATGAAGCGCATTTGCCATTCATTGTTTTCTTTCCATTTTCACCACACGAGCATTTGCCCTTGCCCTTCCGCAAGAAGTGAATGGCAATCACAACCATCGCCAAGACGATAAGCAACACTATGACGGTAGGCAGGTTCATGCGATGACGGCGTTAGCAATGAGATAGGCAAACCAGGCGCAAAGCCAAGCTACGACGCATTGGAACAGGATGATGAAGAGCATCCATTTGGTGCCCAATTCGCGACGGATGGCGGCCACGGCTGCCACACAAGGCGTGTAGAGCAGGCAGAACACAAGCATGGAGATGCTCGTTACTGTGGTGAATAGCGGCATGGCGTTGAGCACTTCCAAAGTGGCTACCACGCTTTCCTTGGCCATGAAGCCGCTCACCAAGGCGGTGACGATTTGCCATTCGCCTAAGCCGATGGGGCGGAACACTGGGGCAATCCAGCCGGCCACGGTCGCTAACATGCTGCCTTCGCCGTTTTCGACCATGTTGAAATGGAAGTCGAAGGTTTGAAGGAGCCAAATCACCAACGAGGCGATGAAAATCACAGTGAAGGCGCGTTGCAGAAAGTCTTTGGTCTTGTCCCAAAGCAGGTGTGCCACGTTCTTCATGCCTGGCATACGGTAGTTGGGCAGCTCCATCACGAAAGGTGCCACATCGCCCTTGTCGCCGAACCACTTGGTAAACAGCGCAGTGACGATGCCGACGATGATGCCTAACAAGTAAAGGCAAATCAAGACCACACCGCCATGATGCGGGAAAAACATGCTCGTGAAGAAGGCGTAAATCGGTATCTTGGCCGAACAGCTCATGAATGGCGTGAGCAATATGGTGCGCCAACGGTCATGGGTGGAGTGCAGGGTGCGTGTCGACATGACGGCGGGCACCGTACAGCCGAAGCCGATGAGCATGGGCACGATGCTGTGGCCGGTGAGTCCGAGCTTACGCAAGAAGCTGTCGCTGACGAAGGCCACACGGGCCATGTAGCCACTGTCTTCCAATAGGCTGAGGAAAAAGAATAGCAGGATGATGATGGGCACGAAACTCAACACGCTGCCCACGCCGCCGAAGATACCGTCGACGACGAGCGACTGCACGGCGGGGCTGACGTTCCAGTCCGCCAAGGCTGTGCCGCAGACGCCTGCAAGCCATGTGATGCCTTGGTCGAGCCAGTCTTGAAGCGGTGCGCCGAGGGCATCGATGCTGAGCCAGATGATGCCTATCATCACAAGGATGAAAATCGGGATGGCGGTCCACTTGCCCGTCAAAATCTTGTCGATACGGCGGCTGCGTTGGTATTCCTTGCTTTCCTTGGGCTTTACCACGGTCTTGTCGCACAGCCTTTTAATAAAGGCGAAGCGCATCTCAGCCATGGCAGCAGCCCGGTCGAGGCCACGTTCCTCTTCCATCTGGAGGATGAGGTGTTCCAAGGTTTCCTTTTCGTTTTGCGAGAGTTGCAAGGCTTCGAGGACGATGGAGTCGCCTTCGATGAGTTTGGAGGCAGCGAAGCGCACGGGAATGTCGGCACGCTGGGCATGGTCCTCGATGAGGTGCATGATGCTATGTAGGCAACGGTGAACGGCACCGCCATGGTCGTCCTTGTCGCAAAAGTCTTGGCGGATGGGGGCTTCCTGGTACTTCGCTACATGGATGGCGTGGTCGACGAGTTCGGAGACACCTTCGTTTTTGGCTGCAGAGATAGGCACCACGGGAAGACCGAGGATTTGTTCCATATCGTTGACGAGGATGCTGCCTCCATTGTTGCGCACTTCGTCCATCATGTTGAGCGCTAGTACCATAGGAACGCCTAACTCCATGAGTTGCATGGTGAGGTAGAGGTTGCGTTCGATGTTGTTGGCATCCACGATGTTGATGATGCCTTTGGGCTTCTCTTTGATTATGAACTCGCGCGACACAATCTCTTCCGAGGTGTAGGGTGAGAGCGAGTAGATGCCTGGCAGGTCGGTGACCGAGGTTTCGGGGTGGCCTTTGATGGTGCCGTCTTTTCTGTCCACGGTGACACCTGGGAAATTGCCGACATGTTGGTTGGCACCCGTCAGCTGGTTGAAAAGGGTGGTCTTGCCGCAGTTCTGTTGGCCGGCAAGGGCGAAAGTCAGCTTTGTGCCTTTGGGTAGCGGATTCTCGTGGGTCTTGTCGTGGTAGATGCCTTCCTCACCCAAGCCAGGGTGGGCGTTGTGGTCGGGGAGGGAGGTGATATA
>CADAPW010000031.1 GCA_902789915.1 uncultured Bacteroidia bacterium
CGGTCACTGCGCACCTGTATTGCTTGGAGAAAAGCACGAGCCTGTCGAGATGGATGCCAACATCCCCGTGGGCATCATGCCCGACTGGCAGTTTACCAGACAAAGCGTCACCCTAAAGCCTGGCCAGACCCTCTTCATCTATACCGACGGCCTCACGGAGGCTGAAAATGCCACGCACGAACAGTTCGGCGAAGAGCGCATGATGGAGGTCCTTGCAAAATCAGACACCGCCCCGCGCCCGCTGATTGAAAACATCATACAAGAGGTTCACAACTTTGTGGGACAAGCCGAACAAAGCGACGACCTCACCATACTCGCCGTCCAGTTCAGAAAGCCACGCGCCTCGGCGCCATCGCAAATCATCAGCAATTCCATCATCCTACATAACAATGTGCAGGAAGTGCCTTTGATGACCGAGTTTGTCGAGAAAACCGCCGAACAGGCCCACCTCGACCCGTCGGTTACGATGACGCTGACACTCGCCATCGAGGAAGCCGTGGCCAACATCATGAAGTACGCATACCCCGAAGGCGAGGTCGGACCTATCGAAATCAACGCCACCATCAATGAGGGCAGCCTCTCGTTCACCATCAAAGACAGTGGCACCCCCTTCGACCCTACCCAAGTCAAAAAAGCCGACATCACCCTTAGCGCTGAAGACCGCGAAATTGGAGGTCTCGGCATACATCTTATCCGCAACATCATGGACACCGTGGAATACCATCACACCAGTAACCAGAACATCCTTACCCTTACGAAAAACATTGAGTAATAGCATAAATTATGAAAACCTCCATCGAACAACAAAATGGTGAACTTATCGCCGTCCTGGAAGGGCGTCTCGACACCTCTGTCTCGGCCCAAACCGAGCAAGAGCTTCAGCCACTCTACGATTGTCAGGACAAGAACATCGTCTTCGATTGCAGCAAGCTGGAGTATATCTCTTCCAGCGGACTGCGTATTTTCCTCAACGTATTGAAAACGGCCAAGGCAAGAGGCGGCCGTGTCTTCATCACGGGCATGAATGCCAACATCAACAAGATCTTCGCCATGACCGGTTTCACCAACCTCTTTGAGTTCCGTTAAACACAACAAAAAAAGAGGCAGCAAGAAAACTTGCTGCCTCTTTGCTTAGATGAAAACAAAGATTAGTTTTCCAAGGCGCTACCCTTCAGTGTCGTGTAGTTGATACGGAAGGCACCCACCTTACGGAGTTCCTGTTTCACGTCGGTGACGACACCCATACGGGTCTCTTTGTGCACCTTCAGTGCCGTGGTCAACAGGGGACGGTCGGCCTCGCTACGCGAGTCGCGTTCCTTTTGGATCCAGTCGGCGATGTCGGCCGGACGAGCGAAGGCGTCGTCAAGTTGGATACGCGATTCGGTACCGAGTTTGGAGTCACGCGGCGGGCCGATGTAGATGGAGCACACCAAAGCCTTATGCTCGAGCTTTTGAATCTCGGAAGCCTTCGGCATGGCGGTCTTCACCTTCAGTTCCACGTCACGCATCGTGGTGGTAATCATGAAGAAGAATATCAACATGTAAACGATGTCAGGCAGTGAAGAGGTGCTCACTTGCGGCACTTCCTTCTTTCCTTCTTTTCTAAATTTACCCATATCTTTATCCTCCTTTTTTTAGTACACAACAGGCTCGGCCTCGCTAACACGCACAGGCACGGCGTCGTTGATAGCCTTGATTTGATCTTCGTTGAGTTGGTCGAGATGCTTGTTGAATTTCTTCAATGCCAGATCTTCCTTCATTTCATTGAAGGCGCGTGCCAACTCGTTCTGCACACTGATATACATGGCATACGAGGTACCGCGGTCGTTCTGGAGGGAGATGACGCCCTTCGACATGAGCACGTCGCCCACGAGGTCGAAGGTCTTGGTTTCCACTTCAGGAGCGGTTTCGTCACCAGGACGCGGCGTCATGAAGCGCTTGGCTTCGTCCTTCAACAGACTGATGTCCATGGGACGGCCATTCACTAACAGACGGTCGCTCTTGTTAACCATTACATTCATCACATTTCTCTCCTTGACCTTCACGTCCTCGTCGTTTTGCTCGACGGGGGGAGGCAGACGACGGGTGATACCGTAGTCCACGTCCATGGAGGTCGTCATCAGGAAGAAACACAACAGCAAGAATGCTATGTCAGCCTGCGAACTTGAATTGATTTCGGGAGTTTTTCTTGCCATGATGTGATGATTTACTTTTTAACTGCCTTGTAAACGACAGAGAATACGATTGAGATGATAGCGACGACAAGAGTGACATAGAAGAAATTGAGGCCGAATTCGACCATTCCGTGCGTCTTGCCCGAATAGACGACTTCGCCAGCTTGATAGGTCTGGTCGAAAGCGCCTTTCGACATAACATAAGCTACAACTGCTATTACAGCGAAAGCAATGACGGCAAACAGTAGCGTCTTGCCATTGACGCCTTTGATGGCGGCAGTAAAGACGACTGAAACCAAAGCAATGACAATGCCAAGTATAATCAAGATGTAGCCCCAATTCAAGAGTACGTTGGTGCGGGCTTCGTCATTGAGGCCGAGGTAGAAATACACTGCCAAAGCCACGGTGATCAAAGCCAACAGGCCAAATACCCATTTACCGATGTTTGAAAGCTTACTATTCATGATTGATACTTATTATTTGTTGTACTTGGCAAGGATGTCCATGAACGAGATGGAAGCGTCTTCCATGTCGTTGACGATGCTTTCGATCTTAGAAGCGATGAAGTTGAAGAAAATCTGAAGGATGATAGCGGCGATCAGACCGAACACGGTGGTCAACAGAGCGACCTTCATACCGGAGGCAACGACCGTCGGGCTCATGTCACCAGCAGCGGCGATGTCATCAAAGGCCTGGATCATACCGATAACAGTACCCATGAAACCGAACATAGGAGCCAAGCTGATGCAAAGACCGATCCAACTCAAGCCGCTTTCAAGCTTACCGCCAGCGACGGAACCGTAGGAAATGATGCTCTTCTCGACTTCTTCAAGTGACTGACCATCTTGGTAGCGGATGAGGCCTTGGGTGAAGATGCTGGCCACAGGACCGCGGGTGTCCTTGCAGAGTTGCTTAGCGCCTTCAACGTCGCCGTTCTTCATCTTGGCTTCGATGCCTTCAAGGAGTTTCTTGGAGTTGGCAGTGGCGAGCGTCAGATAGATGATTCTCTCGATGGAGATGGCCATACCGATGAGCAAGATGACCAACACGATGCCCATGAAACCAGGACCACCATCGATGAACTGCTTCTTGATGGATTCACGGAAAGTCACAGGAGCGGCCTCTTCAGTTTGCACAGGGGCAACTTCTTCAACGGTCTCCACAGGAGCGGGAGTCTGTTCAGGAGCAACGGTCTGTTCCGTCTGCTCGGTTTGCGCTTGCTCGTCTTGAGCAACGGCGAGATTGCTGATACCAAAGGTGAAAAGGCCAGCAACCATGAGGAAAGCAATTAATTTTTTCATAGTTGAGTTTGAATGTTTTGATTATTACTTTGTTGAATTACTTTGTTCTAATGAATCTATCATTACTTCCTGCGGAGAGAGCGGGATTCGAACCCGCGGTACCCTTTTGGAGTACACACACTTTCCAGGCGTGCTCCTTAAACCACTCGGACATCTCTCCATTATGTTCCAATCGCCTCTGCCCTATCTGAAATCGTTGCCAAAAGTACAACAATTTTTCATTGAAAGAACAAAATATTTGTTTTTTTATTGCACGAAAAATCCAAATGCTTGAATTTTAGCGTCAAACGGTCATCTCGCCACGGATGGATTTTGGCATGACTTCGAGGATTCTGGCATTTGGCAGCCCCTCCCCGATGAGATACATCAGTTTGGCGACAGCGGCTTCGGTGGTCATGTCGTGCCCACTGATGACGCCGATGCGGGCCATGTCGAGGCTGGTTTCATAACGTCCCATCTCCACCGAACCCGCCTTGCATTGCGTGATGTTAAGGATGATGAGGCCACCGTCGATGGCGTCCTTGAGGGCATCGAGGAACCATGATTCGGTGGTCGCGTTGCCCGAGCCGAAGGTCTCGAGCACCAAAGCACGAAGGTGAGGAGTCTTTAACACATGGCGCACGAAGTCCTCGGAAATGCCAGGGAAGAGCTTGAGGATGCCGACATTGCGGTCCATGCTGGTGTGTACCTTCAATTTCTTGAAGTTGGGCTTCAGGATGCGCTCCTTATTATATTTTATATGTATGCCCACGTCGGCGAGGTTGGGATAGTTCGACGAGATGAAGGCGTTGAAATTCTCGGCATTGAACTTGGTGGCACGGTTACCACGCAACAGCTGGTTTTGGAAGAAAATGCTCACCTCGGGGACGATGGATGTGTCGTCGTCCTTGGCGGCGGCAATCTCAACAGCAGCGAGGAAGTTCTCGCGACCGTCACTGCGCACCATGCCCATGGGCAGTTGCGAGCCAGTCAACACGACGGGCTTGTTGAGGTTTTCAAGCATGAAACTCAATGCCGAAGCGGTGTAGGCCATAGTGTCGGAGCCATGCAGCACTACAAAGCCGTCGTAATGCTCGTACTCCTCCCCTATCTTCGTCGCCAGACGTTCCCAGAAGTCGGGCGACATATTGGACGAATCAATGAGCGGATCGAAGCTGTAGAAGTCTATCTGGTAGCCGAAGTTCTTCAGCACAGGAAGATGGGCGTATATGTTGTCGAAATCGAAGGGCACGAGGGCGCCTGTCTTGGGGTCCTTCATCATGCCGATGGTGCCGCCGGTGTAGAGCACCAAAATGGAAATCTCTTCGTTGCTTTGCATGACAAACCGATTTTTGTGGCGCAAAAGTAATGCTTTTTTTGGCTTGCACGGCATTTTGCGTTATTTTTGCGGCATGAAAACCATCGCCCGCATCCACACCGATTTCCCGACCAAGTTCGGCATCCCGCGCCAGAGCGGCATCATCGCCTCGCTGCAAGGCAAGATTGTGTTTGAGCCTGAATACCGCAACGCCGACGCGGTGCGTGGCTTGGAGGACTTCTCTCACATCTGGCTGCTGTGGGAGTTCTCGGAGGCGATGCGCGACAGTTGGTCGCCGACGGTGCGCCCACCACGCTTGGGTGGCAATGTAAGGAAAGGGGTCTTCGCCACCCGCTCACCCTTCCGTCCCAACCCCATAGGGCTGTCGTCGGTTCGGCTGGAAAAAGTGGACATCGACCCGCAACTCGGGCCTGTGCTGTATGTGTCGGGTGCCGACCTCATGGACGGCACGCCCATCTACGACATCAAGCCCTATATCGCCTACACCGACAGCCACCCCGATGCCGTCAGCGGCTTTGCCTCCACGCCTGCGGAATACCTGTTGGATGTGGATTTTCCTGAAGATTTGCAGCAACAAGTTCCTGAAAAACAAAGAGAATGCCTCGTTGACATATTGGCTCACGACCCCAGGCCACAATACCAAGACGACCCCAAACGGGTTTATGGGATGGCATTTGGCGGGATGGAAGTGAAGTTTAAGGTTGATGGGATGCTACTTACCGTCGTCGCCATCGACTGACTTATAGGATTGCGCCTTCACCTTCGCCTTCAGATAAGCCGGGCGGAACGACACATCCAAATTCCTGATTTGTATGGGGCTGTCCGAAAAGTTATGGACATACAGCTTGATTTTCTGCGCCGTGCGGAAGGTGGAGTCAATCGGCAGGGCAAAGGTAGCAAAATCCCATGCGCCCGTTTTTATCACCTGTGCCTTCACATCATACGAATCAATGGACTTTTCGCCTTGGGCATCAAGTTTTTCCATGGCAAAGATGGGTTTGCTCAAGTCATCTTGCTGGTTGATTTCGAAGGCTACATTCACCATGCCCCAATCGGAACGGATGCTGTCGGCAGTGAGCGCCAAGGCCATACTATATGGAGTTTGCCTGTCTATCATTATCGTCCCTTCTAAAAAATAATGGCCAGTGTCCATCTTGAGCGAATCGGGATTATGGTAATCCTCGGGATAGAAATTGCGCAGGGTCTGTGCCAAATGGTCAGCAATGATGCGGCGACCCTCCTCATAGTAATGTTCGGTGGTCCATTCCTGGTCGATGAAATTGACATCGCGGACAAGGCTCAGATTGTTGACGACAGTCACACCATCAAGACTTCCATAGCGCCGCAACAGGTAATCGCGGTTTCGTTTCATCAGAAACATGAGATCCTTGCCACCCAACTCATTAGCCTTATCAACATCTTCCGCCAACAGGTTGAAAACGAGGTTCCAACCCCTTTCGCGACACAACTCCACAATAGCATCAAAATCTTTTACACGCGGATTGTCGTCGGTGATGTTGAAACCATAGCTTTTGATATAATAACCAGCCATCCAAGTCATTTCAGTATTATATTTTCCATCAAAATCGTACCAGCCACGCCAGGCATTGGCGGAGTCCCATGCGTAGTTGTCGTCAAACTCGAAGTCGTAGGGGAAGTCCAAAGGGTCCTTATGGCGATGTTCGTAGGCCAAGGCATCCCATTCCTCATCGGTACGAATCGTGTAGGCCTTGAATGCCAGAAGGAAACGGTTCATTAAAGGCGGATAGTCCTCAAGCAGCACCAGTTGCTTGCGCAATGCGGTCTCAAGCCTCGAATAAATCCAAAGCGGCCCGAACGAACGCAGGTTCATCGTCACCACCACCGTCTCCACCGTCGATGAGGCCGGAACGTGCTTCAGCATATAGTAATAGGTCTGGGCGTGACCCGCCGACTTGGTCATATTGCCCATTTTGACTGTGGGGAAATAGTCTGATGTAAATTCACTGATTTTCCGATGGTTGGCTTCTTTCTCGCCGTAGGTGTTGTTCGACGACTCACCAAGATAGACGATGCGACAGCTGTCGTTGACCACATCCCAGGCATGCACCACGATGTCGGAATGCTTGCGCAAATCCTTCTCGAAGAACCACTTGGAATACACCCAATTGAGTATCAGGAGCATCACCAAAACCATCCCTATGCGCGTCAACAACTTCTTCATGGCTAAAACTGGAAATAGATGAACGGGAAATTGAAGACACTCGAGCAGGCGATGACCATAAAGACCAACACCGCATAAATCAACCATCTGACGGCCAAAGGCTTATCCTCACACCACACATCGAAACGGGTGTTACGGAGCACAATGTCGGAGAGGATGAACAAGCCGAGATAAATCCACATGCCAGGTTTCACCGACATCTGCTCGCCGCCGTGGAAGTTGGTGAATGCCGTCACGAAGATGGCTTTCAAATGCTCGAAGTCGGTAGCACGAAACATTACCCAAAATAGCGTCACCAGCACAAAGGTCTTTAGCATACATAGCGCATCAATACTGATTTTCAGCCATTTGGATTGAGTTTCTTTCTTAGGCATTCTATCGCGCAAAACTTTTTCGACGATGTGCAGCAAGCCATGGGCAAAGCCCCAAAGCAGGAAAGTCCAGGCTGCGCCATGCCAGATACCACTGAGCACGAAGACGACCAAGATGTTGAACATCCATCGCCCAAACTTCACACGGCTACCGCCCAACGGGATGTAGACATAGTCGCGGAACCAAGTGGACAGCGAGATATGCCAACGGTGCCAAAACTCAGCGATATTTTTCGAGAGATAGGGCGACTTGAAGTTGTCGGTGATGTCGAAGCCCATGAGTTTGGCGCTACCGAGGGCGATGGTGGAATAGCCGAAGAAGTCGCAGTAGATTTGGAAGCTGTAAAACACCATACAGCACAGCACCGTCCATGAATTGTACTCGTCCAAGTGCCCGTACACCTCGTCGACATATTCACCCAAATGGTCAGCCACCACCATCTTGATGAAGAAGCCGAAGAGGATGAGCCTCATGCCTTTGGAGATGTTCTCGTAACGAAATTTCTTCTCCTCGTGCAGCTGGCGCAACAGGTTAGCGGGCCTTTCGATGGGACCCGTAACGAGTTGCGGGAAAAACATCACATACAGCGAGTAATAGCCGAAATGCCGCTCCGCTTTTTGGTGGCCGCGATACACCTCTATGACATAACTCATGCTCTGGAAGGTGTGGAACGACAAGCCGATAGGCAGGATGATATGCGTCATGAGATGGGTCTCCATGCCCAATGAAGCACACAACTGGTCCAAATTGGCCGTCAGGAAATTCAAATACTTGAAAATCAACAGCACCGTGAGCGTGCTCACGATGCTGAAGATGAAGAAAGCCTTCTTTTTTCGGGGCTGGTCGGCATAGCGTTCCATCAGCAGTCCCGCCGTATAGTCGACGACGATGGTGACGAGCAGGATGAGGATATACTTGGGCACAAACCACATGTAGAACACGCAGCTCGCTGCCAGCAACATCAGCCACCGCACCTTTTGTGGCAGCACATAAAACAGCGCCACCACAATAGGCAGGAAGATGAGGAACTCTATGGAGTTGAAAACCATAAAGCTCTAATTGTCAGATTATTTAATCTTCTTGAGCGCCGTCTGCAAAATCTTGCCGTCCGTCTTGTCGTAGATGTAGGACATGAAATAGCATTGGTCGGCGTTGTAGGCGGGATCCAGTTCGATGCTGTACTTGTAGATATACTCATCGTTGACATACACCGGACCATCAAAGAAGGTGTCGCCATCAACACCGTTTACCGTGCCACGGAACACATTGCGGAACACATACGCCGTGTCAACGCCACCAGGAACCACCTGACGACCCACGAGGCTGTCTTCCAACAAGCATGCAGTAACATAAAAATTACCAACCACTTCCGCAGTGGCCACCACATCAACCTCCACGTTCAGTTGACGGGTTTCATCGTCATAGTCGACGCCCTGAAGAATCTCAAAGGACTGCTCCTCGGCAAGGGCATCAGCCAAAGGTATGTCAACCTGTTCCACATACAAGGTGTTGCCGTCGGTAAGCGCCACATGGTCCACTGAGAACAGCGGATTTGAAGAATTGCTTCCGTACCATGCAGTGCCTTCGGGCGTGGTGAAGTCGGGGAACTGACCGACAGGCTGTGCCAGATAGCCTGCATGAACACTCATGATGAAGACGTTTTCCTCGCCCAACTCATGCTGAAGCTCATGTACCGTTTCTGCCGCAGCAGGGCAGTTCACGCAACGCACGCCGGTGAAGTCCTTGATCAACACAGTCTTGCCATGCCCGGAAGGGTTGAAAGGCTTATGGGTGTTGTTGATGTCAATTTTATCGCAGCTGCTGACAAACAGCATCATGGCTGCGGTTACTAATATGAATGATAACTTTCTCATTGGTTTAGTATTCAAGATTTTACGTTTTTGTCGGCGTTTCGACAGGCTCAACGGCCTTAGGTCCCTGAGCCTGTCGAAGGGCCGATTTTAGAATGATGTTGAAACCGTCAAAGAAACGCCGCTTGAGGCGGGGACGGTGCGGCAGACGCCACCCACGCACACCACGCCTTCGCTCTGGCGGCCAGCGCTCAGCATGACACGGGTGGCCTCATGGATGTAGCTGATGCTGCCCGTGAAGTAATGATCACGGAACTCGGGAACGGGGTTGCCGTAGTTCCATTTGTCAGCGATGCTAAACGACCAGTGGGGGTTGATGGTGTATTCCAACAAGGCCGCGACCCAGTCGCCACGCTTCTGATAGTCCTTTTTATCGCTTTCTTCGTACTCATAGCCTCTGTGGACTTCGGTCTCCCACAAGCCTTGCAGCTCGAGGCGTAGGCTTTGTTTCTTGTTGATTTTATAGGTCACGTCGAGGAAGGCGATGTTCGCCTTAACAGGAGGTGCACCGGCATGGCCTTCGATGGTCTCAATGTCGTAATACAGGTTAATGTATTGCGCCGTGAGGTGCCAGTCCTTGCTGATCTTCTTGTCGATTTCGAAGTTGATGTCGCGGAAGAAACGGTGTTTGCTGATGCCGAAGAACTTGGAGGCATAGCCCAAGGAGCCTCTCTTGTTGATCACCCACTCGCCGTGGTCTAAGACGGAGTCACGGACGATGTCGTTCACCTGGCTCATGTTGAAGGCGAGTTTGGTGCCGTACTTGCCACCCAATGCCGTACCTTTCGGAATGGTGTAGTTCACCTGCAGCTGTGCCGCCATCTCGCCATTGGGCTGGGTCGAATAGGTGTACATCGACGGCAGGCTGTGGGTATGCGTGTAGTTGATGGGCGGGATGAAGTTGATGTCGAGGTCGTTCTGTTTCGCCGTGTACAGCGACTTGAAGCTCATATTGTCAACACGTTTCACCTGCAACACGGCGCCAAAGCCTTTCTGCGAATAGCTCAGCGAGGCCATCAGGGCTTGGCCTTCCTTATAGATGAAGTTGTTGATGGCCGAGGGGTCGTTGATTTTGTAGGCATATTCGGCGCTGAAAGCCCAGCCACCATAGCCCAAGTTAATGCGGCCTGCGGCAGCACCTACGTTTTCAGGGATGTAATAGAACAAACTCTGGTCGTACTGTTTCTTGCTGACGAAGCTACCGCCAATGCTCATCCTGAACTTGGAGTCGTTCAAAGCAGGAATGCTTTGGTTGAGGTCCCACTCGCCGTCGACGCCGCGCACGATACCACGGTAGTCGTCAATGGCGAAATTACGCTCCAGATAAGGCGCCCAGTAATAGCGTTGGCGGCCATACAAAGCCTTCAGCGTGACACCTTTGGTGGGACGCAGCACCACACGCACGCCGCGCAGGGAATTGTCCATGCCCAGCGACCATTCCTCGTAGGTGCGGAACACGAAGCCGCAGCCAAATTGGTCATAGATGTCGCCCACGGTCGCGCCGATGAAACCATTGTCGTATGTGGCATAAAAGTTAGCCAAGCCAACGCCATTCAGCTCATTGCGGAAGCCGTTCATCTCGGGCAGGAAAGCCTCAAAGCGGAGGCCAGCGGAGAAGTTGCCGTTGGTGTAGCCAACCTTTCCGAAGCCGTTGATGCCGAACTTCTTGCCTTTGAGGTCGGTGATGTCGATGCCGTCATCGAGCATGTAGTATTGTCCGTCGGCTTGGAAAGCGCCATTGATCCGGCTGTTCTCCAAAAACGACTGCGCGCTCGCCTTGAAACCGACTGTCAAAGCGAGTGCGAGTAATAATAGTATATGTTTTCGCATAAATAGTATTGAATTAGGAATGCGAAATTAGGAATGCTGAATGTAGGCCCACATTCAGCATTCCACATTCCGCATTCAGCATTTATTTCTTATTCTTTGCGATTTTCAGGATTTCCTCGTAGAGGTCTTCTTCGCCGCCTTCGATATAGCCAGTGTGTTGGTAGACAATTTTGCCGTTGCCGTCGATAAGGAAGGTATGCGGCGGATTGCTCACATTCATGGCGCGTTTGAGGTCGCTGTTCACATCAAGCAGGATTTCAAAATCCCAGCCTTTGCCTTCCACGGTGGGCTTCACCTTAGCGGTGGAACGCGAGTCGTCGATGGAAACGGCATAGATTTTCACGCCGGTCTCGTCCTGCCAGTCCTGATAAACGTCGCTCAAGGCGTTGTGTTCCTTAATGCAAGGACCGCACCATGTAGCCCAGAACGTGATGACGATGGGGTTGCCATTGTTCGACAGTTTGGAAATGTTCACATCCTTGCCGTTCAGGTCTTTCAGGGTGACATTCGGCAGGTCCGTTTTCGATTGTGCGTGAAGGCCAGTGAAAACCAAGGCCATCAGCACCAGTGTCATGAGTTTTTTCATTGATTTAAGGATTTAATATTCAAAGATTCTAAAATTCAAAATTCAAAGATTCAAAATTCCGCATTCAGCATTCCTCATTCATCATTCCTCATTCATCATTCCTCTTCAAGTTGACAATATACTTCAAGCAGTTTACAATACTTCTCCGCCCTGATAGCCACCTTGTTGATGATATTCGGGATAAGGACACATTCACCTGTGCTTACAAATACCGAGCCATTTTCCCAATTCAGCGTAAAAAATCCTTCCAAAGGCATCAAAATCACGAAAGAATCGAGGTTGGCGTAGTCTTTTTCCATCTCACCTTGCAGTTGGAGGAGGTTGGTCACAAAGTACTGACAATCAACGACGGGAACGGTCTTGTTCATCACATCAGGGACCTCGGTTTTAAACTTTTCAGGCATCGTGCCGTCGATGGCTTCCACCGACTGCGGGATGTGCAGCTCGCGGCGCATACCCGCCACGTCGATACGGTCCCAATCGTAGATGCGATAAGTGGTGTCGCTGGTCTGCTGGATTTCGGCCACCATGATGCCGGGACCAAGGGCATGAACACGTCCAGCAGGAATGAAAAAGACATCGTCCTTGTTCACCTGCTCGTGGTTGAGGACAGATTGCAGCCGATTGTCTTTCAAAACGTTGGCATAATCCATCCGCGTCATCTCTCGGTTGAAGCCCATGACGAGTTCAGCATCCTTGTCGGCCTGCATCACATACCACATTTCGGTCTTGCCGTTGCCCAAACCGCGTTTTTCGGCCAGTTCGTCATCTGGGTGTACCTGCACCGAAAGCCAGTCGTTGGCATCAATAATCTTCAGTAATAGAGGGAATTGCTCGCCATATTTGTCAAAGACACTCTCGCCCACCAAGTCGCCCATGAAGGTCTCAACCAAGTCATTGATTTCGTCGCCTTCGAAGTCACCATTGGCCACTTCGCTCTGTTCGTCCCAGATGCCCGACAACAGCCATTCCTCGCCACAATTGGGCAGCGGGCCATAATCCACGCCAAGGACTTCCTTGATTTTCCTTCCGCCCCATATTTTGTCTTTGAAGATGGGCTTGAATTTTAGGGGATAGAGTACTGTTTGCATTGTCCGTCTGAAATTTGGGGGCAAAGATAAAACAATTCTTTATATGACGGACTTGCCTTGATGAAAAAGCCGTACCTTTGCCAGACAAAACCAAACCTCATCATGCAAAACCTCATTGAATTACGTCATATCCTCCACGCCCACCCCGAGCTTTCGGGTCAGGAGGCCATTACCAATAGAATTTTGAACGAATGGGTGAAACAAACTCGCCCCGACCTGCTCATCGAGAAAATCGGCGGCTACGGTCTGGCGGCTATATATAAAGGTGCAAAGCCCGGCAAGCGCATCCTCATCCGAGGCGACATCGATGCGCTGCACATCCCCGAGCCGAACGACATCCCCTATCGCTCACAAAACCAAGGCGTCTCGCACAAATGCGGCCATGATGGCCACGCCACCATCCTCTGCGGACTGGCGCAATGGCTCGGCGAGCAGCATCCCGACCAGGGCGAGGTGGTGCTGCTGTTCCAGCCCGCCGAAGAGACCGGACAAGGCGCGCAAGCCATCCTCAGCGACCCTCAGTTTGCGCAAATCAAACCCGATATAGCTTACGGGCTGCACAATCTGCCAAGCTTCGAAAAAGGTAAAATAATGGTTAAAGATGGTTGTTTTGCAGCGGCTTCTTTTGGATTGAAACTCGTTTTCGACGGTCGCACAGCACACGCCTCTCAACCCGAAACGGGGCATAGCCCTTCGGAGTTGCTTGCCCAGCTCATCCACCATTTGGAGAAAAAACGTGAACAGCTGAAGGCCGTGAAGCCTTTGACCACTTTCGTCATCACGCACGCCATCTTGGGCGAGGAGACCTTCGGCGTGGCCCCAGGCCATGCCGAGATATGGCTCACCCTGCGCAGCTTCAACGACCGTAACCTGGAACTGATGTCGACGGAAATCATCGAGTTTTGCCGCGCCAAGGCCAAAGACCATCTCTTCGATTTCAACTTCTCGATGCATGAGGCCTTCGCCGCTACCAACAGCGATGCCAACTGCGTGAAAACCATAGAGCAAGCCGCCACCAACCTTAAGTTGAGTCTTGGCCATTTGGACGAGCCTTTCCGTTGGTCGGAGGACTTCGGAAGGTTTGGAAGCGTCTGCCCTATCGGATTCTTCGGTTTGGGTTCGGGCATAGAACAGCCTGCACTTCATGACCCGATGTTCGATTTCCCTGATGACATTTTGGAAATCGGGATGACGATGTTTTGGGAGATCATTCGGTTGGAGTTGGAAGGATAGCTTCAATTTAGTACATCGTTTACCACAATTTTTCTGAAAATAATTTGCTATTTCCAGAGTTATTTGTATCTTTGCAACATGAATAGTATTAATCATACTAGAATATTAACTATACAAGAATTTGCAAAGATTCAATCTGGAGTGTTCTTAGCGACAGCTCCTCAAGGAGAAATTGCTTATTTGCAAATCAAGGATCTGTTGGCGGAAACGCCAGAAAAAACTGCCTTACGGATTCCTTATTCCCAAAAGTTAGAGAAGCATCTCTTACAAAGGGGTGACCTGCTTTTTGCCGGGAAAGGGACATCAAACCTTTGTCGCGTGGTCGATTTTGAGTATCCTTCCATAGCCTCAACCACCTTTTATATAATAAGGATAGGCGACGTAGGCATCCTCCCCGACTACCTATGCTGGTATTTGAGCCAGCCAAAAACGCTAGCCATCGTCAAGTCTGGGCAAGTTGGAACGGGAACGCCACTCATCCGAAAACAGATTCTTGAAAACTTGGAAATCGCCATCCCCGACTTGAAAACACAACAACAAATCGTGGAATTGGCCAAACTCCAACAGAAAGAAGAAGAACTGCTGAAAGCCATCACAGAAAAACGAAACCAGATTACCAACCAACTCATAATGAATAAATTAAAATAAGATATGGAAACCAAGAAAATCACCCAAGACGACATCAACCGCACGGTCTGGAAAGCTTGTGACACCTTTCGCGGCGTCATCGACCCCAGCCAATACAAGGATTATATCCTTACCATGCTGTTTTTGAAATACGTCAGCGACGTGTATAAATCGAAATTGAACGATTACCTTATCAAATATGAGGGCGAGGTGGAACGCGCTGAGCGCGCCATGCGCCACGAGCGTTTTGTAGTGCCCGAGAAGAGTTCGTTCGACTTCCTCTATGAGCACCGCAACACCACCAACATCGGCGAGTTGATTGACGAGGCACTGGCCGACCTCGAAGACGCCAACCGCGAGAAGATGAGCAGCGAGGACGGCAGCAGCATCTTCCGCAACATCAGCTTCAACAGCGCCAATCTGGGCGAGCATCATTGGCGATGCCTATATGTATCTCGTATCCACCTTTGCAGGGGAGGCTGGCAAGAAAGCAGGTGACTTCTTCACCCCTGCCGAGGTTTCCACTTTACTTGCCAAGCTGACCAAGAGCAAACCTGGCGCTCGCATCTGCGATGTCACCTGCGGCTCCGGCTCCTTGCTCATCAAGGCGGGTAAGGAGGTGGGCAACAACAACTTCTCGCTCTACGGGCAAGAGGTGAACGGCAGCACTTGGGCCTTGGCCATGATGAACATGTTTTTGCACGGCTTCGACAACGCCGTCATCCGCTGGGGCGACACCTTGCGCAACCCCAAGCTGAAAATGAACGACAAACTGATGAAGTTCGACACGGTGGTGGCCAATCCTCCTTTCAGCCTCGACAAATGGGGCGCAGAGGAAGCCGCGTCCGACCCTTACAACCGTTTCTGGCGCGGCATTCCGCCCAAGAGCAAGGGCGACTGGGCCTTCATCAGCCACATGCTGGAGGTGGCCGACGACCAAAGCGGTAAAGTAGGCGTCATTATCCCTCACGGTGTGCTGTTCCGTGGCGGTAGCGAAGGCAAGATACGCCAGTATATCCTTGAAAACGAACACACTTTGGAGGCCATCATCGGTTTGCCCGCCAACCTGTTCTATGGCACGGGCATCCCGGCTGCCATTGCCATCTTCCGCAAGGGACGTGGCTCGGAGAATGTGCTGTTCATCGATGCCAGCCGCGAATACGAGAATGGCAAGAACCAAAACAAGCTCCGCCCCGAGGACATCGAACACATCGTGGGCATCTACCGCAAGTTTGCCGCAGGAGAGTTGCAGCCCGGCGTAGTGGAAGACAAATACGCCTATGTGGCCACGCCTGATGAAATCCGTGAAAACGACTTCAATCTCAACATCCCGCGCTACGTGGACACCTACGAGGAGGAAGCCGAAATCGACATCCCTGCTGTGCAGAAGGAGATTGAGCAGTTGGAAACGGAATTGGCCGAGGTGCAGGGAAAGATGAAGGAATATTTGAAGGAATTAGGATATTAAAACAACATAGAATTATGAACAAAATAGAAACATTATTCAAAGAATGGCAGTCGCTTCAACCAGTAAAAGAAGAGTACCAACAGAGACTGGACCAGAAATTCATGCTGGAGTTCAACTACAACTCCAACCACATTGAAGGCAACACCCTTACCTATGGGCAAACCGAGATGCTATTGATGTTTGGTAAAGTGGTGGATGAAGCCAACATGAAGGATTTAGAAGAAATGAAGGCTTCCAATGTCGGATTGAAAATGGTAAAAGAGATGGCTATAGACAAAGAGCAGCCCCTCACCGAGTATTTCATTAGAACTCTACATAAGACTTTGCTCCGTGAGGATTACACTGTTTATCGTCAACTACCTGACGGAACGAGCACTTCGTATATAATACACGCAGGACAATACAAGACGCGACCTAATTCCGTCATTACCGCCACTGGTGAGCGCTTCGAATATGCCTCACCCGAAGAAACACCGGCCTTGATGACAGATTTACTCCAATGGTATAACCAAGCCGAGACAGAAGGAGCCATGACCCCCATAGAACTGGCGTCATTGTTCCATTATCGCTACATCCGCATTCATCCATTCGAAGACGGGAATGGTAGAATATCACGATTGATGGTCAATTATATTCTCTATCGCCATGGTTATCCGATGATTGTGGTGAAAAGTAAGGACAAAACCAATTATCTTACTGCCCTTAACAAATGTGATGTTGTCGTTGGCCCTGTTCCATCTGACGGAGCCCATGCGGAGTTATCGCAAATCTCTCCTTTTGTTGAATACATGGGCAAGTGCCTAGTAAAATCTTTAGAAATCAGCATCAAAGGCGCTAAAGGGGAAGTCATCGAAGAAGCCGATGATTGGAGAAAGAATCTAAAACTAAAATATCGTAATCAGCTCAACAAACCAGAAGTTACTGAAGATACCGAAAAAAAAGCCAAAAAAGAATTCTCTGAATTATTGAAGCACATTGACAAAGAATTATCCGAGTTTTATTCAGTGTTCACTTCCGTCAGATGGAGTCCTTCGAATGGCAAATTCTTTCAGCATGATGAAGGTTACTATTATGCCAATATTAGTTTCTCTAAAGAGTTTGGCAACATAAATACTGGTTTTGTCATTAGCATTCGATTAACCATTCAACAATTCTTGCACAAAACAACAGTGCTTTTCGATAAATGGGGAGCAACAAATATCGTTATCTACAATAAAGAACTATCATATACCGAATTTCTGACTGGCCAAGACAAAGAAGACATTGTCAATGTGATAGGTAAACTTTTTAGTCAGTTTTTCGAAACCCAGGGCTTTACTACCCATGGTCCACGCTTCTAACAAATAATCATCGATAAAACGATAAAAACAATTAAGCATGGCCAACAAGAGCAATAATACGACCGCAAAAGGAGACGCTTTTGAAGAAAGGGTCTATCACCTTATTGATGATTGCATTCAAAAAGGAGAAATCCCTGTAAATGGCAATCAATCAAAGGTGTTTTTAAAGAAAAAATATGACTCAAAAGACACTGAAAACGGCGTCATCATCGATGTTGCTATCGAAACATATGCAGCCGGCTCGGATGATATTTCATATTTAACCTTGATTGAATGCAAAGACTACGATTCAGCTATTGATATCGGAGAAATACGCGAATTCAATGACAAAATAAAAGAACTGAAAGCAAACAAGGGATATTTCTTTACAACAAGCAGTTTCCAAACAGGCGCAAGAAACAAAGCAAAAGCCTGTCACATAGGATTAGCAGTAATTGATGAAAGAGACCAAAGAGATTGGATTACGCGACGTATTGCGATAAGAAGTAGATACGAAGTTGAAGCTGACATAATAAACGCCATTCTTGGACAGCCATCGGAAATGAATTATCCTTTTGTCGCAGAAGGGGAACACTACTATACTAATTTCTTTGACTTTCTACATGATGAGCTAAACATACCCATCCCACAAGAACTCATCATTAAGTATTTGAGCGATGACCAGATTCTCAATGTCATTTATGATAAATTTCATCTTACTCCAAATTCTCATTTTACCATTCAAGACAGCGAATTATTAGGTTTTATCTCAACACAAGGCTATCAAATACAATCATCCTCATTGCACAACAAAGTATTAGGTGAAATTGATTTTGAAACAAAACAAATATCCATATCCGATTCACTATCTGCGGGAAGTCCTAGATGGCGTTTTACAGTAGCTCATGAACTTGGCCACATTCTCTTACATTCCGACTCAATCATTCAATCCAAAATCCAAGCATTGGAAGAACACATCGACAACGATGTATCAGATTCCTCTTTCATTAGCGACAAAACCATTGCAAGAATGGAAATTCAAGCCAATAGTTTTGCATCACAGCTTCTTATTCCTGCAAAAGCCTTCTTGGCCGAATACTACAGGTTGTTTCAAGACCTAGGTGTTAGAAACTTTCCGAATCTAATGTTTGACGGAACGCCATGGAACGACAAACTGTATGACCAAATCGTTGGATCTTTGGCATTACACTTTAAGGTTTCAAAGGCGGCAATTGACAAAAAACTTCAATCACTTCAATTCATAAAAGAAGGATGGGCATGAGAACTAACAAACATATCCCGCAAGGCTACAAGTCCTCGCCCCTCGGCCCCATTCCCGAAGACTGGGAAGTGAAGAGCGTAAAAGATATATCGACAATTAAAGGACGGATTGGCTATAGAGGTTACACAATTGATGATATTGTAAATGATGGAGATGGGGCCATCTCTTTAAGTCCATCCAATATTATCGATGGCAAATTACAATTCAACTCCGTCACAAGTATCACATGGGAAAAGTACTATGAATCACCCGAAATAATGCTTTGTAACGGGGATATCGTTATGGTTAAAACGGGTTCTTCTTTTGGCAAGGTTGCTTTCGTAGAAAATCTTCCTCATGAGACTACAATAAACCCACAGTTTGTCATTATCAATAATATTAAATGCAATAATAAATGGTTATGCTATCTTTTTGACAGCGATTGCATTCAAAAGAATGTTCATAGAATTATTGTCGGCGGAGCAATTCCGACGATGTCTCAAGAAGAAATAGCAAGCTTTAGAATCGCCGTTCCTCCTCTCCCCGAGCAGCAGCGCATTGTCTCCGTTCTTTACCTTTGGGACACCGCCATAGAGAAGCAGACCGCTTTGATAGAGCAACTCACCCTGCGCAAACGCGGCCTCATGCAGCAACTGCTCACGGGGAAGAAACGGCTGAAAGGGTTTAGTGGAGAATGGAAGGAATTGAGGTTGGGAGAGGTAGCTCTTGTTATTGGTGGCGGAACTCCGAACACGGACACTTCCGACTATTGGAACGGAAACATTCCTTGGTTTACGCCTTCTGAAATAGGCGAAAACAAATATGTAAATGTCAGTGAAAGGACTATCTCCGAAAAAGGATTGAATGATTCTTCTGCAAAATTACTGCCCAAAGGGACAATTCTCTTTACATCAAGAGCAACAATTGGAGCAAAAGCGATTCTTACAACTGAAGCCACTACTAACCAAGGATTTCAATCATTTGTTGTAACCAATGGGAATAACAATGAATTCATTTACTATTATCTTGATATTATCTTAAATGAAATAAAACAAAAAGCCTCTGGATCAACATTTCCAGAGGTGAGTGCTGAATCATTAAGAAAAATCGCAATAAAGATTCCGAAAGTCAACGAACAAAACGCAATAGCATCAGTTTTGGTCAATGCCGACAAAGAAATCGAGATACAAAAACAAAAACTGGCGGCCATGCAGGCACAGAAGAAGGGGCTGATGCAGGTGCTGCTGACGGGAAAAAGGAGGATATAGTATGTTTATTAAATCAGTAACATTAAAGAATTTCAAAAAGTTCGATAATAATACGATCGAACTTAAACCCGAATTGTCATTGTTAGTTGGTGGCAATAATGAGGGTAAGTCGTCTATTTTGCATGCCTTAGCAGTATGGGAGTTTTGTAAGACTTTCTTATTAATCAACAGAGGGAAAAAAGCGTTACAAGCAAGTGAGCATATTGCAGGTGTAGGCATGAGTATCGATGACTTTACCCCTATCAATATACCAGACTTAAAGTACTTGTGGACCAACTTAAAGCCTTCAAGTGGATATAACTTATCAATAAAGTGTGAATGGGACGATAAGTATCTTGAAATAGGTTTAGCATTAGCTAATGACAGACTCTTTGTCAAAACATTATCATCAAATTTAAACGATGGTGATAGATTTCCTAATATCGCTTATTTACCACCATTTGCTGGCATTTCAGATAAAGAAATATGGAGATATCCCGCACAACGTCAAAAACTAATTGGGCAGGGATTAGCAGGAGCCGTATTGCGCAATACAATTATTGACATGTATCATGTTAACCAACAAAGACGCGCAAAATGCAAAGAGGGCAGATCTAAGATTAAAAGCACAGATTTAAGAGAAATAAGAAATACAGATCCTTTTGAAATCCTAAATTCCGTATTGTACGACACTTTTCAATGTCAATTAATCCCTAAAAATTTCAACCAAAAATTTCATCAATACATACATGTTGATGTTGTGAAAGGAGAAAAAAACGGCACTGTTTTTAAAGCATTTCCAAAATATACTCCAAGAGATATTATGACTGAAGGAAGTGGTTTCCTTCAATGGCTTAGTGTATATACCTTTGCTCTAAATAAAGATATAGACGTACTGCTACTAGATGAACCCGATGCTCATTTACATTGTAGTTTGCAGACACGACTTTTTAGCAAATTGAATAGTATTGTGAAAATGAACCAACGTCAAATCTTGGTGGCAACACATTCTACAGAAATCATCAAAAATGCACCTTTAGAAAGAATTATGGATGTCAATAAGAAGTCTTGCAAATATCTCAACAAACCACAACAGGTTATTAAAATATTGTCAGGACTAGGCAGTGAATATAATCCCATTTTAGATAGTATTATCAAAACTAAGCGTATTTTATTTGTTGAAAATGAGAGTGATGTATTAATACTGCAGTCATTTGCAAAAAAACTGGATATTGAATGGCCTTCAAATCTGACACCTTGGCCAACAGCTTCAAAACACGAGTATCGAAATCATGTTATTGACATTCTCAAGGCACAAATTGATGGTGTTGCTATGCTAAGTCTAATTGATAGAGATAATAGCGATTATAATAGCATAGACGGAAGACTTAAAGATCATTCATTTAGCGATAAACAAGAAGACATTGCTGGTGGTTCAACATTTACCTTTGCAAGATTTAGAAAATGGAGAAGATCAGAAATAGAGAATTATTTACTTAATATAAATGTATTGGCACGAGCCACAAAGGCTGACGAAGCCGAAATCCAAGATTTCTTTCAAAAAGAACATGGCATTGTATTGCCTCCATCGTCAGATTTTATAAAGTCAGATGTTCAGACCAATACAAGAATGCTGTTTGACATGTCAGGCAAAGAATATGTTGAGTCCTTCTGTAATAAATGGAACAATAATAAATACGACATAGTTAATGCTTTCAATCCTGAAGAAATCTGCGAGGACATTATTACTATTTTACATGAGATACAAGATATGTGCCGATAATTTCATCTTTTATACTTTGTAAGAAACTCAACCATTATGATAACAAAACCCGAACTACAAGACCTACTGCAAAGCACCGAGACCTATCGGGTGGAGCGCACCACCTCCACCAGCGACATGGACAAGTTCCAAGAAGCCATCTGTGCTTTCTCCAACGACTTGCCCAATTCCAGGAAAAAAGGGTATCTGATCATTGGAGCTTACGACAACGGCACACTATCGGGGCTGAAAGTCGATGATGCCCTGCTCAAGAAGATTGCCGCCATCCGTTCCGACGGAAACATCCTGCCCTTGCCTATCATGTCAGTCGAACGCTTCGAGTTCCCCGAAGGCGACCTGCTTGTGGCCGAGGTCTCGCCTTCGCTGCTTCCGCCTGTGCGGTATCGTGGTCGGACATTCGTGCGCATTGGCCCTCGCCGCGACATCGCCACCGAAGCTGAAGAGCGCATCCTTTTGGAGCGCAGGACTTCCTATATGGCCACTTTTGACGCCATGCCCTGCCTGGGTGCAACAATAGCTGACATTGACACAGCTTTTATCAAGCAGGAATACCTCCCGCAGGTTATTGACGCAGAGGTGTTGTCCAGCGACAAACGAGACATCAAAGAACAATTGGCTGCCATACACTTGTACGATTTGACACATGATTGTCCTACCAATGCAGCTGTTATCCTGTTTGGAAAGAATCCACAATATTTCTTACATGGCAGTTATGTGCAGTATGTACATTTTTCAGGAAAAGACAACGGCAGCGACATCCTTAATGAACGACAAATCAAAGGAAGCCTTGGCAAAATGTTGCCACAACTGGAGAACTTTGTCAAAGATGCTGTTGTAACCTCTCGCCCAATGCCCATCAGCATGCTTCGCGAAAAGACTATATTCAACTATCCAGAACTAGCTTTAAGAGAGCTGTTGATGAACGCCTGTATGCACAGGGATTATCAATCCAATATGCCCATCCGACTCTATCAATATGAAGACAGGATTGAAATTCTAAACGCAGGTGGTCTCTATGGCGAAGCTCGTCCGGAAAATTTCCCGACAGTGAATGACTACCGCAACCCCATTGTAGCCGAAGCCATGCGCGGCTTAAAGTATGTCAATATGTTCAATCGCGGCATTCAACGTGTCAAGACCATGCTGCAAGAGAATGGCAATCCTGAACCAGAGTTCAGAGTAGATAAGATTACAGCATTTGAGGTAACCGTAAGGCCGACTTTGTCACTCAACTTGGTCACTGATAAAGAAAAAGTGACTAAGTCG